>NZ_JBIOAG010000037.1:0-19266 GCF_043951795.1 Liberiplasma polymorphum
AGAAATACTTTAACTAAAATAAGTAATCGTTATCACACCACTATTTAAAAAAAGTAAAGGGTTTTCATGCTATAATAATGTCGTATTTTAAGGAGGTATTATGATATGAAAAGAGTATTTAAGCTAAGTGTTATTTCATTTATGTTTTTAATGACGTTATTTTTATCAATTAATACGACAATAAAAGCAGAAACACCCGCAGAAACATTAATTATTAACTACCACAGATTTGATGGAAATTATACTGGATGGAGTGTGTGGTTATGGAGTAATCGTCCAACACCTGGTGATGGGCAAAATGTCAATTTTACAGGTTATAACGATGATACAGGTTCAAGACAACTTGTTTTAGACCTGGAAGGAAGCCATGTTGAAGGTTCAACGAGAGTCGGTGTTATCATTCGTACTGGGTCATGGGCAAAAGATGTTGCTATCGACTTATTTATTGATTTAACAAATCCAGATGAAAATGGTGTAGTAGAGGTATTCTTAGTGAGTCAAGACCCAACAGTATATTACGGAATAGAAGAACTCGATTTAACACATCGTTTTATGCAAGTTGATTTTTTAGACACGAATACAATTCGTTTTCAGTCAAGTAAATCTGACTTAACAATAGATGATATTACTGTTTTCGCTGATGAAACTGTTCTTGAAATTGATAATTTTTCGATGTCAGGATTTAATGGTACGGTTGAATTAGCGCAAAACATAGATTTAGCTAAAACACACCGTATTGAAGTTGATTTTGGGGATGGTCCAGCTAAATCATATAGTATAGGACTACGTGGCGTTTATGAGTCTGAAGCATTTAATGAGCAATTCGCTTACGACGGTGAACTCGGTGCAATATATACTAGTACTTCTACCACATTTAAACTGTGGGCACCAATATCAAGTGCTGTTTCACTAAACTTATATAATTATGGACATCATGGTGATGATGTAGATTATAACGATGTAACTGGTGAAGATACACCGTATGCAACCCATGATTTAGAGTATGTTGGACAAGGGGTTTGGCAAGTAACAGTAGATGGCGATTTGCATGGCAAATACTATACTTATAATGTTACTAACGGAAGTATTACTCATGAAGATGTTGTTGATCCTTATACACGTTCTGCAGGTATTAACGGAGAACGTGGTATGGTTGTAGACTTTTCTCGTTTAAATCCGGAAGGTTGGGTTTATGGAGAACGTCCACAAAACATTAGCCACTTTAACCAATCAATTATTTATGAAGCTCACATTCGCGATTATACCAGCCATGAATCATGGAATGGTACTGAAGAATGGCGTGGTAAATATTTAGGATTCGCAGAACTGGGAACACGTTACCAAGGGGTTAAAACTGGTTTTGATCATTTCGTAGATTTAGGCATTACACATGTTCAATTGCTACCAGTACATGATATTGGTATGGCCATTGATGAGCGTCGTATAAATGACCCTAATTATTCAGGTAGACAAGATACCATCTTTAACTGGGGTTACATGACGTTACATTTTAATACTTTAGAAGGTTCTTATGCTACAGATCCATATAACGGTGAAACACGTATTGAAGAGTTTAAAACATTAGTACAAACTTTCCATGAAAATGGTATCCGTGTTGTATTAGATGTTGTTTATAACCACACCGCAACAAGTGGGGATTCAAACTTTGAAAAAATCGTTCCAGGTTATTACTTTAGATTTAATGAAGATGGCTCATTTAGTAATGGATCAGGAACCGGTAATGAAACAAAGAGTGAAAACCACATGTTCCGTAAGTTCATGGTTGATTCACTAGTATTTTGGACAGAAGAATATAATATTAGTGGGTATCGATTTGACTTAATGAAACTCCATGATGTTACTACGATGCAAATGATACAAGAAGCCTTACATGAAATCGATCCTACAATCTTAATTTACGGTGAACCATGGGATGCTGGTGGAAGTAATCTTCCTGCCTCAGAAGCTGCTTATAACTCTAACTTAGATCGTTTACCTGGTATCGGTGTATTTAACGATGATACTCGTGACGGAATTAAAGGAAGTGTATTTAACGCTACTGATAGAGGCTTTGTTCAAGGCATTCAAACAACTCAAGTTATGAACCGTGTTATGTTAGGTATTGTTGGTGGGGTTTATCATAATCATGTCTCTCAAGCGTCTTTACCAAAAGGGTCTTGGGCACAACAACCTTATCAAGCAATTAACTATGTAACTGCACATGACAATAACACATTACATGATAAACTCATGTTATCTGCAAATACAGGCACATCATTTAACCAAATAAAAGATATGCAAAAACAAGCAAATGCAATTATATTAACTAGTCAAGGTGTACCATTTTTACATGGTGGTGTAGAAATGATGAGAACGAAACCTTGTGTTACTATTGGTGGAGAAGCTCAAGGTGAATGTACTGGTGGGTATGATCATAACTCATATCGCTCACCTGATGCGACCAACCAAATCGATTGGAACTGGAAAGTAGAACATAATGACGTATTTAACTACTACAAAGGTTTAATTGCTATAAGAAGAAACATTAATGTTTTCAGTTATGAAACCGCTGAAGAAGTTAGAAATAACATCGATTTCTTAATTACTCCAAATCAACCAGGCCTCATTAGTTATTTAATTACTGATGAAGATTCAGCATGGGAATATACACTTGTTGCCCATAATAATTCAACGGCAATTCGTTATATTGATTTACTTGGTCTTGAATGGAACATGGTCGTTAATAAAGATCAAGCTGGACTTGAGACAATTGAAGTTGTGTCTGGAAACTTAGAACTACGTCCGAACGAATCTGTAGTACTCTACCGTTTAGCTGATGGTGCCGTTTGGCCAATCATTCCAGATGAAGACGTCCCAAGTGGATTATCAACTGGTGCAATTATTTTAATTAGTGTTGGATCTGTTGTTGGTTTAGCCGCTGCAGGTACTACATTCTTCTTACTTAAAAAACGAGGATAATAACAATAAAACCTTAGCTTGAAGCTAAGGTTTTATAAAGAAATGAGGGATTTTATGCACTTTGATATGATTCATCACGAACCAAAGTCTCAATATGCTTATTTGTATGATAAAGATACCGTTCACATTAGATTACGAACAAAAAAAGGGTTAACAAGTGATGTTAAATTAATTTTTGGGGATCCATTTCTATACAAAAAAGGTAAAGATACAGATCGTTATGCCTGGTCACCTTATGAAGATGGCATATTAATGGAAAAAGATTATGAAACAGAGTTTTATGATTTTTATTTCATTGCCATTAAACCAGAGTATAAACGTGTGAAATATGCATTTATACTAGATAATCAGTACCTTTATGGTGCTAAAGAAGTTGTGGATTTACATGAACATAAAGGTTTACGTTTTAACTTATTCAATTATTTTAACTTTCCTTTTTTAAATGAAGAAGATCTATTTAAAGCCCCTACCTGGGTAAAAGACCAAGTTTGGTATTCCATTTTTCCAGAGCGTTTTAATAACGGGAATACTGATGTCGATAAGCCCAATATTTTACCATGGGGTAAAACGGATGAATATAGTAATGATTTACTTTTTGGTGGTGACTTAAAAGGCATCACGGAAAAACTTGAATATTTAAGTGATATAGGGTTTACAGGTCTTTACTTAACGCCAATTTTCCACGCAAGTGCTAGTCACAAGTATGATACGATTGACTATTACAGAATAGACCCTAGCTTCGGAACCAACGAAGACTTTAAAAAGTTAGTAGAAAAAGCCCATTCGCTAAATATGAAAGTGATGTTAGATGCTGTATTTAATCATTGTGGTTTAAAACATCCTTACTTTTTAGATGTATTAGAAAATGGTAAAAAATCTCCTTATTATGACTATTTTTACATTATAGATGAAAATAAGCCACTTTTACCTATTGATTACAAAGACCTTTTAAAAACACCGAGAAAACATTTAAGAAAACTATTTGAAGATGTCAGTGTAATTAACTACAGAACATTCGCATTCACACCATTTATGCCAAAACTTAATACCATGCATGAACCACTTAAAAAAGAACTACTCGATATTAGCGAATACTGGATAAAAAACTATGATATAGACGGTTGGCGACTAGATGTGAGTAATGAAATTCCTCATGCTTTTTGGAGAGCATTTAAAACGGTTGTTAAAAATGCAAAGCCTGATGCTTATATTGTTGGAGAAAACTGGGATAATTCAAATCCATGGTTAAAAGGTGATCAATTTGATGCCGTAATGAACTATGAAATACTATTTCCTATTTGGCAGTTTTTCGGGTTCCAAGAAGACTTCCCAAAAATCACTTCTAAGCAGTTTAAAGAACGTATCAACAAAGTATTAACTGATTATCCGAAAAACGTTTTAGAAGCAATGTATAACCTCGTGGATTCACATGACACTTCTCGCATAACACACATTTGCAATTACAATATTGATGTGGTTAAATTAGTCTATTTATTCTTATTTTCATTTCCAGGTTCACCAAGTATCTTCTACGGCGGAGAGATTGGTTTAATCGGTGCACATGATCCTGATAATAGACGCTGCATGCCTTGGGATGAAAAGAGTCATACCCATCCATTAAAATCATTTATCAAAGCCTTAATTACTCTAAGACAATCTGAAGAAAGTTTTAAGACTGTTGATTTTAAATGGCATACTGCCGAATTAGATGGTTTGCTGATATACCAAAAAAACGATTTGTTATATATTTTAAACAATCAAGATAAAGAAACTTCTTTAACCATTCCTGATGACTTTAAAAACGGTACGTTATTGTTAGGGACTGAAAGTTCACTACCTAATTTCTTATCAAAATACAGTTATTATGTAATTAAAAAATAAAAAAATTCCTACTTTCAATCAAGTAGGAATTTTTATTTTACCCTTTGTTTGCCCCTGCAGTGATTCCTTCAATTAAGAAACGCTGGAAGGTAATGTAAAGCACAGTAATCGGTACAGCAACCATAAGGGCAGCGGCTGCGAAGGCTGGGTAGTTTTGACGCTGAATATCATTGATAAACGCGAATATCCCTACCGCAAGTGTCCAGTTTTCTTCTGAACGAATGACGAAACTTGGTAAGATATAATCCATCCAAGGTCCCATAAACTGCGTAACCGCTACGAAACTAATTATTGGTACAGAGAGTGGTAATATAATTTTGAAGAATATTTGGAGTTTGTTCGCTCCGTCAATCCGAGCGGATTCATCCAGTTCTTTCGGAATACCTGATAAGTACCCTTTAATTAACCAAACATTAAATGGTATCCCACCAGCTGTGTAAATAATAACAAGTGCGAGTGGTTTATCAAGTAAGTTAAATGTATCAAATAGTGTGAAAATTGCTATAAGTGCTAAGAAACTTGGAAACATTTGTAAAACTAAAATAGTCATTAATCCAGCTTTTTTACCCTTGAATTTGTAGCGGGCAAATACATACGCTGTTCCTGTAATAAATAAGACCGCAAAAATCATGGTAAAGAAAGCGATTTGTAATGTATTCCAATACCATCTAGTAAACTGTGTTGTAACTTCTCTACCTGCGAATGTTCCAGATCCTGAAATTAAGAATCGGTAATTCCTTAATGAAGGATTCTCTGGCCAAATCGTATTTGGCATACCAGTTGTTGGGTTAAGAGAAGTTCCTATGATGTAAATAACTGGAATAATAACAATTACAGCTAGGATTAATAATTCTGCATATACCGCTAGAGTTCCAACGATATTACCCGGTCTAAAGACGTAATCAATGGCTTTTTTTGTAGCGCCGTCTTTTTCGTTTTTATGATTGAGTGCCATAAAAATCCCAAATCCAGGAATCATTCCTAAAGCACCATAATAAAGTTCATTTCTTGCACCTTTATGTTTTGCAAGTTGTACAGTAAAACTTTGGTGTACAAGTATAAAATATAAGATGATTAATATTATAAAGATTGTTGACATGATTAATCAACCTCCTTAAATGCACGTGTACGCGTAAAGTTCCAAGCTGATAATGTACCAATGATTAAGAAAATTAAGATACTAAATACACTTGCCATTGAATACCAACGAATATTATCGTCCGTTGTCAACTTATAAATCCACGAGATTAAGATATCCGTTTGCCCTGCAAAGGCGGTTGTAAAGTCTCCACCTGGTCCACCACCTGTGATGAAGTAAATAACCCCGAAGTTATTAAAGTTTCCTGCAAATGTCATGATTAATAGTGGACTTGTTGCAAGTAATACTAGTGGCATTGTAATAAATTTAAATTGTTGGAATCCTGTAGCTCCATCAATTGATGCCGCTTCATATAGTGATTTATCGATACTTGTCATAACCCCACTCATAAGTGCCATAAAGAATGGGAATCCTAACCAAATGTTTAATACAATTAAGAAAATACGCACAAACCATGGATTGGCTTCATTTGTAATCCATTGGATATGTTCATTTCCAAAGTATAAAAGTCTATCAATACCGGTCCCAGCTTCTGCAAATGATCGACCTAACATGCCATGTTCTCGCAAGAAATCATAAACCCATGTTCTACTTAATACCGTGTTAATATATCCACGATCTGCAAACATAACTCTAAAGACCATTTGTGAAATTAATGCTGGAATTGCCCAAGGTAATATAAGAATTCCACGCCAGATTTTTCGCCATGCAACATTTTTATTGTTTAATATGATTGCTTGGAAGAAACCACCAAAGAAACATGTGATTGTTGAGAAGACTGCCCAGATTAATGTCCACCATAATACGCGGAAGAATACTTCACCAAATGGCATTCCGCCACTACGTCCTAAAGTAAAAATTAATCTAAAGTTCTCAAGTCCTACCCAACTGATTAGTTGACCTGGCGGAATGTGTTCATTATTATAATTTGTAAATGCGACTAACATACCAAATAAAATTGGCATGATTGATATAAACGTAATTACCATTAAAGCTGGTAATAAAACTATATATTCAAACGCTTCTTCATAGACATGTTTGAAGTAATCTACCTCAGATAAAACCTCTTCATTATTTCTTCGCTTTTTAGCTGTAATATAAGCATCTCTAATACTCCATGTCATAATCACAGCAAAATAAAGCATTAGTAATGTTGAGATAATCCCACGTAATAATAATTGAGTCGAATGATGCCCTGTAATAACAATATTTCTACCTTCGAATGTACGTGCTCCTGCAGTAGGTAAGAAGAAATCAAATACACGGTGTTGAAAAATAACACGTTGTGGGACTTCTCCAAGAGTTGCAATACTCCATAATCCTTTTACAAAGAATCCTGCACGTTCATGGAAGAAATTATCAAATTGTTCAAGGTTTCTCTCATAAACTTCTAAATCATAACTAAAGTAAAGATTAACGAGCATTTTGTTATATGCATCTGCATTATAACTATCTCTATTAGTATTTACCCCTGCTTGTAGTGAGGTTTTAAAAGCGTTAATGTCTTCAAATTTTAAGTATTCAGTTCCATAAAGGTTCTTCAGAAATTCTAAATAAAAGTTATTGTAATATAATCTATAAACATAATCGTAATTTGATTGAAAAACATCGTCGTATATTTCAGCTGCATATTCATCAATTAACTGGGTACGTGACAATGTTCTTAAACGTGTAAAGTTTGCTGCAATATAAGCATCTAATGCTTCTTGATCATTAGGATCTAATTCAGCAGCCGTCATTTCTTCTATCGCAATGACCGTGATGCGATCAGTTAACATTTCATCATAGTTTTCAAGCATAGGTAATGCACGTTCTGCTTCTTCACGTATACGACGACTTGTTAAAATCATGATTTCATCAATGGCAAGTTGCTCTGCGATTGGTTCTAATTCATCAGATAAATCAAATTCATCATCAATTTCTCTTAAACGCATACCGAGATAATTGTATAAATCTGATGGATTAAAGACGACACGTCTACTTTCAGGTGCTACTAATTGTCCGCTGGCAGGATCCATAAAAATCCCATCATTTTCGTCAAATTCTAAATTGTTTAATTCCGCTACATAGTATAAAAAACGTGTTTCTTGGTAGATTCCCTGTTGATAACTGTAGTAATAATCTTGCATGTATCCTCTAGAGGTTTCAACAGTCATATCTCTACCAGGCATCTTATCGTAAATACTAAACTCTTGAGTATATGAACCTGTGATTACAAACTCGACAAGCATGAATATCGCGAAAAATACAAAAAAGAACAGTCCTTTGAACCATTGTCGGTTAAATACTTGTCCTAAGCCCCAAACAAGTCCTGAGGCAATACCTTTTAATATTGGAATGATCTTATCCATATTCATAAAAATAAATCCTTTCTATTATTGAGATTAGGCCATGAATTACTCCATGGCCTAAAAAATACTCAATAATGCTATTTATTAATCAACCAATCCTGCTTGTTCTAAGTATCCATTATTTGCAACAGTTGCTGCTTGTTCTGGTGTTCTTGTTCCGTTCCATGCTTGAGAGTACATACTTCCTGCGTTACTCCAGAAGTATCCCATTTCAGGAATAATTGGCATTGGATGTGAATAAACCATTTGTGCACTAATTCCACTTAGGTATTCGTCATCTGATACACCTTCAACAACAGAAACATCAACAAGTGCAGGTAATTTAAATGTTGTAGAATACATAATTTCTAATCCTTCAGTAGAAGTCATGAACTCTAAGAATTTAAATGCTGCTTCAGGATTTCTTGTTCCTCTATAAACAGCCGCCATTTGTACACCAGAGAAAGTAACTGGTTGTTGACCGTTGATTGTAGGAATTTGAGTTACACCGAATTCGAAGTCATTTAATTCTCCTGCATCAATAAAGTCAGCAATATTCCAAGGTCCTGTAATCATGTAAGGTAATACACCATTTAAGAATTTAGTTTTGTTCGCATCACCATGTAAGTCTCCTGCATCAAAGTTACGTAATGCTGGTTTAACAGTACCGTTTAACCAAGTTAATGCATCAATCATCTCTTGTGATCCAAGGTTAGGTGAATACTTATCTAAATGATCGTCTCCGAATAATTTAAATCCGAATGCCGTAGCTGCAAAGTGCATATCGTATGCATTTCCAACGTCTAGTCCAATCATAATTGATTCTAATGCTTCAAGTTCAGTTGCATATGTTGCTGCATGTGCAATAATTTCTTCGAACGTAGCAGCTGGTAGAGGTGATCCAGTTAATTCTTCTAATAAAGTTTTATTATAGAACATTGCTACTGATTCACCTGATAAAGGTGCACCAAATAAGAAACTTTGCGCATCGCCAGTACACTCGATAACACGATTGTTTACTTGATCATAACATGCAGTAGCAGTTTCGATTGCACTACTAATCATGCGTGTTTGTAAACTTGTTGCAAGTGAACCGGTAATTTCGTATAAAAGGTTAGAGTTTAATGCTTGTCCAATATGGTCATGTGGGAATACTACAACATCTGCTGCTGCAGGTGATCCACCATATAACTCTAAACGTTGACGTACATCAACAGCTCCAACTTGTTCATAAATTACTTTGATACCCGGGTTTGCTGCTTCAAATGCTGCAATTAAAGCATTTGCGTAAGAGTCGTCATCTAACCATACTCTAATGGTTTCAACACTTACTTGGTCTTGATCAAAGTTATATTCTGTTCCTTCAACTTGTTGAGCACATGCTATGGTAGTAAATGCTACTAAAACTAAAGTTGTTAGAAGTGCTATTCTTTTAAATATTGTCATAGTTTTACCTCCCTAGGCTCCACGGCGCATTTTTAAGAATGCTACCGTACCACCAGCTAATACAGGAACTGCAATACTTACATAGATTAATGCGATTCCTAAAGCGCCCATACCAGATTCTTCACCTTCAACAGTGATGGTAATGGTTCTTTCGGCAACGTTATTATATCTGTCTACTGCAATAATAATAATTTCATATGTTCCTGGAATACCAGTGTGTAAATATCCGTGTCCCTCTTTAATACTTACATTAAATAAAGGCACATTTTCTCCGTTAACAAATTCAGTTGCAGAGAATGCTGGTAATGAATATGTATCTCCAACTTGAAGTGTTATGTTAGTTCCACCGATTATTGAAATTGTTGGTGGTGTTGAAGGAAGTGAGAATTCAAAAGTTAATTCTTCCCCTTCTTCTCTAGAGAATGTAACAGTATATGGTGAATTTCCACCAGATAATTGTACCGCTTCAGTTAAGAATAAAGTGAACTCTTCGACGTTATTTGCTCCTGAAATATAGTTAATATTTTCAATTGCAACTACGTTTCCATTTTTATCTGTTAATGTAAACCACTCAGCATCAAAAATTGATCCTTCTTCGTTGGCAACACGTACAGGTTTGTTGAATTTTAATGTAAATGATTGAACACCAATTACAGATAAACTTTCGATTTCAAATGCGTTTGCAGTTGCTTCGAATGTTACGAAATCTTCAATAAATTCACATGTTCCTGCAATATAGAATACTGTTTTAAATCCTGACCCTTTAATATCAGAAATGTCGATAAATAAATCGTCACCACATTGTTTGTCCCAAGCATCAGTTCTAACAATGAATCCCATATCATCAGATGCATCAGGTGCAATTGAGAAATGAACGGCTTTAAATACTGGGTCTCCAATAGTCATACCATCAACACCGATAGTTGCTGAGAATGGTACACCAGAACCGCCAAATTGGTCACCTGCTTCAGTTCCACCAGTTCCCCAGTTCCAAACATTCCAATTTTCATATTCTTGAGTCGGATCGAAATAAACAACTGTTAATGTTCCGAAACCTTCACGTAGAGGTCCAAAGTTTTCGTCTTGATAAACGATTTCATTAGATCCTTCAAATACAAATACATGTTTTTCACCATTTTCATCAAATCCGACGAATTCTCCATCTTCTTTAATGACGATAGCACGGTTTGGTTTGTCTCCGCCATCAGCAGGAATCCAACCATCACGGTCGTTGTTTCCATCGCCCCAAGCACCGCTATAACGTAAGATAAATCCTATTTCAGAAGCTGCATTATCAGCGATGTTGATTTCAAATGTTGCACCGAAATCACTCATACCACTTCTTTCAATAGGTGCTTCACTTCCACCTGTACCTGTATCCCATGTCCAGATGTTTTCAGTAGTGTAATTACCATCCCAACGATGATAATGAACGATTACTTTACGCGGTGGTTCTTCTGGTTCAACTTCTACTTCTGGCTCTTCAACAACAAAATTAGTTAAGTCGATAGTATCAAAGTAAGAGTCTGTAGTAACATCACATGCTCCAGCTTGATAATAAACAACTTTATGTCCCGAACCTTTAATGTCAGAAATATCAATGTTAATGTCATCTGCACATTGTTTGTTCCAATCTGCATCTTTCATGATAAATCCCATGTTATCATCTGCGTTTGCAGCAATTTGGAAATGCCAAACACGGAATAATTCATTTTCTTCTCCGTCAATTCCTAAACGTCCAGCTGGGAATACATCTCCACCTGTACCGTCAGTTCCTGTACCCCAAACATGAGCACGCCATCCGTTGTACTCACCAGTTGGATTAAAGTAAATAACAGAAAGTGTTCCAAAATCTTCGTTAAGTGGTCCCCACTCTTCTCTTTGGTACATTACATGATTTTGTCCTTCAAAAACGAAAACATGTTTTTCACCATTTTCATCAAATCCGTCAAAATCATCACCAGATTTAATAGTGATTGACTTATTTGGAACTTCTCCATCAACTACGATACCGTCACGGTCATCTGGTTGAGGATCCCAAGCATCGGCTTTACGAATAATTAATCCGATTGATCCATCTGCATCATCACCTATTAAAATTTCGAAAGTCATTCCGAAATCACTAAGTCCAGCTTGAGCGATAGGTGCTTCACTACCGTCAGTTCCTGTTCCCCATGTCCATAGGTTAGTATCTCCATACACACCATCATAGCGATGATAATGCACGATTACTTTACGTTGTACGATTTCTTCTGCAAAAACAGGCGTGTTAAACGCTGAAAATAATACAAACACAAAGGTAAAAATTAAACCAATATTAAATAATTTCTTCATTAAATTTCCTCCCATATATTTAGAAAACTATTATATTGTACAAATGTAGAATACCATAGTAATTAAAAAATATTCAATACTAATTGCCTATGTAACAACTGCAAGCGGTTTCATGTTTACTATTATATAAAGAAAAGAAAAAAAACACCCAATAAATGAGTGTTTTTGAAAAGTCTTACATTTTATTTTCTAATAATCTAACATCGTTTTTTCGGTAAAAGACCAATGCGATTACAGGAGTCAAGAAATTAAAGACAATTGAAGTAAATGGACTGAGTCCAAACACCCCTAAAGAGAAGTTTACAATCGCTGGAACTGTTGCTGCTAAAATAAATAGTTTTAACATGTTCTTATACGTCAAAAACGGAGTTACTGATAGTTTGAAGATCATCGCTGCACCTGCAATAATGACGATATATAATGCGTTAAGTAAAATCATGCCACCTACTGAATATAGTAACAAGGGTAAAATCATAAACGGTTGTAAACTACGATATAATCCATCAAAGAACAAATAAGCCGCTTCTTCTTGATCTAACTGCTTAATCTCTGCAAAGTCTATTGGTTCAAACCCGCTATATGTAAGTACAAAACGTTGTCCTTCATCTAAGTTAATCACAATTCTAGATTCTTGTAATATGATTGCGTAAGTCCCTAGTTCTTCGTTTAAATAGGCATCACTAACATTATCACTGACATTTAAAAATACCTTGTATGTTTGGTCCCGATTAGTAATTTCATATTCGAAGACCTCATTTGTTTCACAATATAACTCTTGATTTAAAATACGACAGTCATTCGGTAAATCATCTGGCAACCATGCAGGGATATTTTCATGAAAATCCATTCCGAATCGACCATAATCAATATCACGCATATATATGACTGATATGCTAAGTGGTAGCAACATAAATAAGTTTATGATTAAAAAGTAAATAATAAACTGATAAAACGGAATTTTAAATAAATCAAACACTCTATCTTGTTTATATATAGGGTATGAAAACAGGTCAAAAAAACGTACTTTTTTCCCGTTATTCATTAGTTAGTACACTCCCAATACGGGCATCAGGTAAGCGTATAATAACTGTAGATTTTGGTGCTAAAATACCATCAAAATCAAATAACGTATAATATAAAATTTCTCCAGTTTCTTCTACCATAATATCGTTATTTCCTAAATTATGTAATACTAAGATAATCTCACGGTTAAACTCATCATAATCTAGAACACGGTAAAACCCTTGTAACTGGCTATTATTAAGTTCATAAGCCACTGCAGTTCCATATCTTAAGGCAATTGAAGATTGTCTTAAGTGAAGCATTCTGCTATAGATGTTAAATAACGATGCCTCATCTGTCATTTGAGTTTGAATCCCATCAACATTAGTATTGAAATTGTCTTGATAACCCCAATCATCCATAGGCCAAGTTGCTTTATATTCATTTTCAAATAACATTGGTAATCGTACAGATTCATCCCAAATTGGGGCCGTTCCACTGCGGGTACCTAGTACACCTAATTCTTCACCATAATATAAAAACGGGGTTCCTGGTGCTGCAATAAGCATTTCTGCAGCTAAGCGTAATCTTCTAGGGTCATTCCCTAGTTGTGAGGCTAAACGATCTTGATCATGGTTTCTTAAGAATGTTGATAAAACTGCATTTCCTTGACGTGCTTTAGCTAAGTTTTCCCAACGCACAACATTATCTACGTATTGAAAGTTTCCATTAGAATTGACAGAATTAATTACTAAATCTGAAAACTCAAAATGAAATACAGAATCCATGGAATCAAAGAAGTTTGCATACATAGAAAAACTATCCCAAACTTCTCCTACGATAAATGCATCGGGATAAGCTTCTTTAACTTGAAACTCCCATAAAGCAAGCGCAAATAACGTTTCATCAAGTGGGGATGAACTAGCAGGAATTTCTCCTTTACCATGAATGTGTAAAGCGGCATCTAATCTAAATCCAGAAACGCCTTTTTCTAACCAAAAGTGTGCAATCTTAGTCATCTCTTCTTGGACAACGGGTGAATGCCAGTTTAAATCAGGCATATATCCACCAAAGTATCCTGCATAATAGTGACTTGTATCTAAACGATGCCATATCGTTTGTCCCCAAGAACCTGTAGCATTTACACGAGTATCAGTCGAAGGGATTCTTCTATAAAACTGATCATAGGGTGCTTCACCATTTCTAAACGCTAAAAACCAAGGATGTTGATTCGATGTATGATTTAAAACATAATCTATAATAATTTTAATTCCACGCTCATTGGCTTCATCTAGTAAATTTTCAAAGTCCTCCATGGTTCCATACTCAGGATTAACGCCGTAAAAATCTAGGACATCATACCCATGTTTTGAATTGGTTGGATGAATAGGCATTAACCAAATTCCTTCAATACCTAAGGCTTCAAAATAATCTAAGTTCTCTGTTATGCCGTTGAAATCACCAACCCCATCACCATTACTATCCGCAAAACTTCTTACAAACAATTGATAGTAATTTTCATGATGAGGAAATACTTTGCTTAAGTCCACTGCTTCTTCATTATTTCTAAAACATCCAACTAATGAAATACTAAGGATGGTTAATAATGTTAATAGAAAAATCTTCTTCATTTATTTCACTCCTTTTAAATAACGAAAAAATTATAGCACAGCCATCCTTTAATGTAAACGCTTCAGCCTTGTGTAACCTATTCCCTTAAATAACTTACAAAATGCATAAATTAAAAAACACACTGAGTTATTCAGTGTGTTTAGGGAATTCTTGTTTAAGAATGGCGTCTTTTCTACTTCCTAAAAATAGTGTTAACCAACTACCCTTTGAAGTATGCAGGGCATAAAGTGTGTAAATGGCCCCTGTAAAGAAGCCAAATATCATCATAAGGATGACCCAGATGATACTATATACAATGTTTTTTTCTCTAAAGACAATCCACAATGAAAATAGTGCGAATCCTACATATAAATCCACTAGTGAAACAATACCCCAAGGATTACTTAAGATGAGACCACCATCTTCACTAAAGTCTCCCACTGTAAATCCGTAAATTAAAACGCCGAACATACTTAAAAATCCTAATAACGAAATAATCTTTGCGACTTTCATATAGACACCTTCTTTAGTTTTTTAGTATTGCATTTATTCTAAGTGCCATCTCTGGATGAGAATAATAAACAAATGCATACCACTTATGCGGATTTAAATCTGAATAGTTTTCTTTAGCAAGTCCTTTAAGTG
Organism: Liberiplasma polymorphum; assembly: GCF_043951795.1. Classification (NCBI taxonomy): domain Bacteria; kingdom Bacillati; phylum Mycoplasmatota; class Mollicutes; order Liberiplasmatales; family Liberiplasmataceae; genus Liberiplasma; species Liberiplasma polymorphum. Next base: position 15,328 of record NZ_JBIOAG010000037.1, read on the forward strand.
CAGACACCATATGTTTTTTATCAACATATTTACCACTAAATGCGTCTGCTTTATATTCTGCTTTTCTACTTAAATAGTTCGCTCCAATGCCTAATATAAAATTCAATGGAGAAAATAGTACCATTAACATAATTAACGCAAATCCAAAGGTCATTTCAGTTAATCCAAAGGTCGTTGCTAAGTCATTCCATAAAAGAATTGCAGTAATCATCGCACCGAATATTGCAAATATAACGGCTTGTTGAACCATAATTTTAGTGACATCTTTATGCACTGCGTGACCAAATTCATGCGCAAGTACTGCTAATATTTCCTCATCATTTAATTTATCAACTAATGTATCAAATAATACAATTTCTTTATTTTTACCAAAGCCTGAGAAAAACGCATTAAGTTTTGTTGAACGTTTTGAGGCATCCATTATATAAATTCCTCTAACTTTAAACCCGATTTCCTTAACTAACGTTTCAATTTTAGTTTTTAAATCACCATCTTCAAGTGGTGTTAATTTGTTAAATATTTTTACAAATACACGTGTGTTTAAATAAGCAAATACCAATAACACTGTCATTAATATAAGCCATGATAAGCCAATAAATGTCAGTAAATTATCATCAAATCTTAAATAGACTGAATTTAATAAAGCGATAATTCCTCCTAATAAAACCACCGTTAAAAGTAATGCTTTTAGTTGATCTAGTAAAAACGTTTTGATGGTAGTTTTATTAAATCCGTATTTTTCTTCAATCACAAACTGAAAGTAATATTTGATTGGGATATTTAATACAAAGAATATCCCCATATAAAACCCAATAAAAATAAGTGTTTGAAGAATTGTGCTTTCAGATATGTTTCTTGATACTTCTTCAAATAACCCAAAAACTCCTGTTAATAAAAATACAATGATTAATAAGACGCTAAGTGTTCTAGATGAAAACTGAATTTTAAATACTTCTGCTTGATAAGCACGCCAATTTTTATAAGCATCCTCGTCATAAACATCCGATACCACCGCTGGAATCGGTTGGTTCTTTTGCCCATTATTAAGCAATGATAACCCTAATTCTAGTAAATAAATACCCACAATAATCCCTATTACTAAATATGCCATTTTTTACCTCCTATTAAAACCCTCTTGTTTGTCCTTTCCAAGGGGGATTTTTTCCTTCAATAAATTCATCAACTCCAGGGCCTCCAAGTTTTCTTAATCGCCAAATACCGTACACATAACTCGTAATCAGTACAAGTATCGTGACCGGAAACCCTAATAGTGTGTTCATCCAAACTAACCTAACCACATCATCCTGAAGATATAGTACACCTTGAATCACAAGTCTAAATAAGAAAAATAAAGCCCATAAAACAGTTACTTCCATATAAGCTGGTATAACATCTTTTCTCCAAAACCATTCTATTTGCCAACCCCTAGTTAAATGACTCGCATAAGCAGCCATCGGTTTTCTAAAAATTAAACTGATTAAAGCAACTATAAACAATACAAAACTTCCTATTATTCCAGGTAGAAAATAATTGGTTGCGTTTTGAGCAATATAAGCAAGTGATGCCGCAAATACAACAGTGAAGAATCCGAAAAACGCATAGACACTTTTTTTCTTAGTTAAGACACGAAATAATACAATAATAAACGCAACACTTACTGCAACAATTGCAGCGATATTTAACTCGAATAATGCATTAAATATCACAAACAAAAAAGGCGGCAACAATGCATCTAATGTTTTGCCTGAAGTTACTTGTTTTAGTTCATCTAAAAGTTCCTTAAATATTGCCATATAATCATCACCTTTTTAATTATTATAGCATGATTGCTCTATTCTATTAGTAGAATACATTAGAACCATAAAAAAAACGTTTAACTTTTCGTTAAACGTTTGATTTATCAATTAACACTGCTCTAACTGGTAAAGCCTCAACATTATCTATTTTAAGTGGTAAACATATAAAGTGATACGTGCCTTCTGAAACTTTATCTAGTTTAATACCTTCTAATATAACTATATCATTTTTCAATAAGGTATCATGAGTTGGATGATTTGGTTGATTGCGTTCTATCCCTAAAGCATCAATTCCAACCCCTCTTATGCCTTTACTTACTAAGTACTTAGCCGCATCAAGTTTTACGTAGATAAACTCGAAATTAAACGCCTCTTCAAAACTGTTTTTTGTTTTAAATAATACAAAATCATTTTTTTGAATATCTAAGGCGGTTAAGTCCGCTTCTGTAATCCCATCATTCACATGGGATAGATCAAAGACGGTTGCTTCTCCAATAAATGGTTCTAAGGCGTGATCTTGTGAGGTTTTTCCGTTTTCTAAGGTGTGCAGCGGAAAATCAATGTGTGTCCCAGTGTGTAAGTTCATTTTAATATCTGTTTCATAAACGCCGTTTTCTTTAAAAGATGCTGATTGAGTAAATACTGGTTTTTTAGCTTCACGATTTTTATAAACCATCATGTCTTCATTTATACTTACACTAATATCATAAATCATAAAGTGCCTCCTTTGTTACTGCTTTAATGGTTTTTACTATATCTTTGTAATTTTTATAGACGTAACATTTTTGGTCATATTTTTTGATCTCATCAATTACTTTCCATGAGGTTTCGATTTCATCCCATCTCGTAAACAATGTCGCATTTTTATTTACTAGATCAAGTAATAATCTTTCATAGGCTTCTGGACTATTTGTTAGGATATTACAATTATGACAATAATCTAGAGGTACTGGATTAATCTCATCTGTTAACCCCGCAGATTTTACATTTAGTTGGAAATAAATCCCTTCTTCAGGGGACACTTTTATAATTAACTTGTTGTGTGGTAAATGCGTATCCCATAGTTTTTTACTATGCGTATTTGATTTAAATTCAATGATAATTTCTGAGCGCTTATCATCTAGGTTTTTCCCTGTTAAAAAATATATTGGGACGTTTTTCCATCGGTGATTGTCTACAGTAGCTTTAAAAAAGACGAATGTTTCTGTATTAGATGATTTCGGAATGTTTTTTTCATCTAAATAACCCTCATATTGTCCTAAAACGATATCTTTCTTATCAACTTTTAATTGTTCTAGCACTTTTACTTTTTCTGCTCTAATACCATTTGCGTCAAAGCTTTCTGGTTCATTCATTAAAGTAAGAGCCGCCATTTGCATTAGATGACTTTGTACCATATCTTTTAAGGCACCTACTTTATCGTAATAGTTTCCTCTAGACATTACCGTTTCTTCTTCTTTTGCTATAATCGATATACTTTTTATTGCTTCGTTACTCCAATTATTTTCAAACACACGATTCGCAAATCGCATAACTAAGATATTTTGTATCATTTCTTTTCCTAAATAATGATCAATTCTATAAATCTGTGACTCGTCAAAATATTCCCATAATTCTTTATTAATTGCATGGGCAGATTTTAAATCTTCCCCAAAAGGTTTTTCAAATACTATGCGACTAGATTCATCACCTTTTTCAATCAACTTTGCTTGACTTACGCCTTTAGCAATAGTAGGAAATAAATCGGGTGGTGTGGCTAAATAGAAAATATGATCTAATGTTTTTCCATTTTTTTGAATATAATCTTTGATTTTATTATAGTCATCTAAATTAGTAATATCCATCTTCACATAAATGATGAACGATTCGATAGGTGAAATATCTAATTTACCTAATTGTTCTTTAGCGTCTTTTATATAACTATCCGTATCAAAGTCAGCACGACCTATACATAAAATTTTAGTTTTTTCATCCAAATGCCCTTGCTTACCTAATGCAGTAAGTGCTGGAAAGAGCTTTTTGTACATCAAGTTACCAGTTGATCCAAATATTGTAATTAAATTAGCCATAACTTATTTACCTCATGCTCACTAATTAAATCACACTTAGTGGCAATTACTTTCTTAAATATTTGATTTCATCA
>NZ_JBIOAG010000038.1:0-17535 GCF_043951795.1 Liberiplasma polymorphum
AACTTTCAGTTCATACTAGTTGTTATGATCCTATGATAAATTATAGGTGAATCAGATAGGAGGATAAGTATGAACGAAGAAAGATATTATTTAGTTGAAGCAAAGTGTGGTCATGTTGGAAGAAGTAATTATATTGTAAAAACATTTGCAGTAAAAGCAGATTCAGGTAAAAAAGCCGCAAAATTTACTAGACAAATCCCGCGAGTTAAACATCATTTAAAATCAGCCATCGTTTCTACTAAGCAAGTTTCTGAGAATGATTATTACCAGCAAATACAACGAAATAATAATGATCCATACTTTATGTCTACAAACAAACAGCAGCAAAATAGATTGTGTGAAGATTTACATAGTGAGATAAAAGAATTAGAAAAGTTCACTGAAACACCTAATTCAAAAAGAAAATCTGTACGATACAGGTTAAGAAAAATACAATTACAAATGGAAACTTATGGAGGATCCAACTATGGAAGATTACAAAGAATATGATTTAGACTCACTATACGAAAAACACTTTCAAGAATATATAACTTTGATGACTTACAACCGTAATAATGCGGTTGTTCGTCATCAAGTCTATTACTTTCTTCTAGTGAATGGTATAATTAATATTGACATGCTAAAAACTGAACAAATAGTACCTTTGATTCAATTAAAAGATTATTATGCAAATATGACTAAAGATAATCTTGAAGTTGACTGGGAACAACTAGAAATATTTAGAAAAAAATGTAAAGATAAGTACAATGAAGTAAACAAAGTTCATTATGTTGAAGAACACTTCGCAGAAGATTTAATACTACTAAACAAAGAATTAGAGTACTTTTATGGTAAAGGCGAAATTCAAAGTCATAATGACTTTTTAAAAAAACTTAAAAACTACAAAGGGGATGAGTAATATGGATTTTACAAAATATGTAAAAAATGAGGCAAAGCCGTTACCGGTAATTTTACTACTTGACACGAGTGGCTCAATGCATGGAGAAAAAATTATTACTATGAATCATGCAGTTAAAGAGATGATTAATGATTTCCAAAATCAACGTCTCACAGAAGTTCGACTACAAGTTGCTATTATAACTTTTGGTGGTAGTGCTAACTTGCACCTAGACTTAAAAAATGTGAATGAAATTAATTACAAGGATTTTTCTGCATCAGGTATGACGCCATTAGGAGCAGCACTTAATATTGCCGTTTCTTTAATTAATGATAAAGAGAAAGTTACTAGTAAAGGGTATAAACCAACGGTAATATTAGTGTCAGATGGAATGCCAAATGACGCATGGGAACAGCCTTTAAATAATTTTCTTGAAAATAAACGATCATCAAAATGTGAAAGATGGGCACTAGGTATTGGTAATGATGTAGATAAAGAGATGTTAAAGCAGTTTTTAAATGATCCTGAGAAACCTGTCTTTGATGCCAGTCAAGCTAAAGAGATTTCATCATTCTTTAAGTTTGTTACTATGTCAACGATTGCTCGATCACAAAGTGTTAATCCAAATGAATCAATAGACTTGGAAGAACTTTCTGAGATATTTAAAAAAGACAAACCTAACTTCGAGTTTTAATCATGCTTGTTAATGCCTATGGAGCATCTATTAAAGGGGAATTCCATAAAAAAAACAAACTCCCTAATCAAGATGCTTATCTAATACACAAACATAAACAGTATACACTAGTCGTTGTATGCGATGGATTAGGTTCAAAAAAACATTCGAAACGTGGAAGTAAAAAATTATCAAAAGCATTTAAGAAAGAAGTAAAACGTTTTTATAATCAACAAAAATTTGACTTTTCATTTTTGATTAAAAACGTTGCGAAAAGATGGGAACGAAGCCTATTTCCGTTTAAGGCACGTGATAGTGATACCACGTGCCTATTTGCGTTGATTAGTTCAAAAAACATATTAATGGCTCAAATCGGAGATGGACTAATAGTTTTTAAATCAAAAAATGGCGCAGTTATAATAAAAGAAGACTCAAATGACTTTACAAATGAGACACAAACTTTTAATAAAAGTAGCATTAATCAATGGACAGTAAAATCAATTAAACCTAATGCATATGAAGACTTGTCATTATTATTATGTACTGATGGCATCGGTAATGATCTTAAAATAGAACATCTTGATGATTTCATTGGTGATTTAGTTCAGACAATTCAAACAAAAGAAACAAATCAAAACAAAACACTTGTTAAAATAATTTCTAACTGGCCAAACAAATTTAGTACAGATGATAAAACAATAGTGGTGGTGAATATAAATGGATGATTTAAAAGTCCCGAATAAGATTCAAGAGCAAAATGATTATACTATTTATCTAGATAAAATCATTGGTCGCGGTGGTCAAGGGGCTGTTTTTCGAACTAAAGAGCAAAATCTAGCTGTAAAGTTTCTATTGAAAAATAACAATATTGTGGAAAACGAAAAACAATATTTAGATTATCAGGATAAAATTGAAAGAGTTATGGCACTTAGGTTAGATGAGGATATTAACATTTGTAAACCTTTATCTTTACTGAAGCCCCCAATGTGTGGATATGTAATGAAATTACTTAGTGATTTGGTTCCTACATCACATTTAATTTATGCAAATGAAGATGATTTTAGTGAATTTTACATGAAAACTCAAGGCTTAAAGAAGAGAGTTGAAGTTTTATTAGAACTATCTAGAACACTATCACGTTTACATAGTAAAGGAATAGTATATGGAGACTTGTCCCCTAACAATGTGTTTTATTCAACAACAGACATGTACTCAAAGGTATGGCTGATTGATGCTGATAATATGAGGTTAATGCTTGATAGCAAATCAAGTATTTTTACACCAGGCTTTGCAGCCCCGGAAATAGAACATAGAATTACAACGAATACAATATTTAGCGATAGTTTCTCATTCGCGCTTATGGCTTTCAAAATATTATTTTCATTATCCCCATTAACAGATAGTATAGATGAATCTATAAGCAGCATAGGTTGGGATGCTTCAATTCTTAGTAAAAATGATAATATCAAAGTAAATGAGAAAAAGTGGCTCGGTGATGTATTTGAAATAGATAGTGAACCTATGATTTTTATTCGCTCTTTAATTACACAAGATTTATATAATTTGTTTCAACAAATATTTACAGAACCAGGACTTAAACTACCAGAAACCAGACCAACTATGCGTAAATGGTATGATGAATTTTTAAAGTTATATGAAAAAATCACGCAGTGTGATTGTGGTCAAACTATAGCAGTAACTTCATCGAAATGCCCATTTTGCAATACAAATCATGATACCGCAGGATTTATGTCAGTTTTTAACTACAAACCAATTGATATAGATTTTTTAAATAGTTATTTAGAAGATTCGGATAGTCCAGATACATTTTATCCTAATGGTGTTATTAGTGAAAATCATAAAACCCAAATAGTACAAGATTTGAAATTTCAATTAGTACGAAATTTACCAGTATATCCAGGCTATAAGCTATATAATTTCCACATTGATGACCTTACAATTACTAAAACACCCGAACTGTTATTTAGTATTCAAGTTACTGAACGCGCTTTAATTTTGAAACTTGACTCCAACTCAAAATTAGAGTACCTAACCTCGAAAAGCAAATTTAATAATAACGAGATAAGCTTAGAATTTAACAAAGATCATGTATTTAAATATGTTTGTCCTGACACGAAATCCACAAAGTTGATAAGGTTAAAATACGATGTTAAATAAACTTCCTACTATCTCGTTTGAAATAGATGCTATTAGATCTTTGTCTAAAAAAAGTGCTTTTAAATTTGTAAAGATTAACGGAGAAATATATGTATCTGATTTTAATCAACAAGAATTTCTCCCTATAAGAGTAACACAAGAATTAAACCAAGATGTTAAGACGTTTATTACTTGTAATAGTAATCATTTTTCGAAAATAGTAAATTATGATAATAGAAGGAATAAGTTTATAGTCGAGGTAACTAAAGTTGCAGATATAAAGAATGTTGCTGATTTTACACTTTTTACAGCGGATAACTCAATTAAAGATAATGATTTTTTACTAGATACAATTAATGAGCAAAAGATAATGTTAGTGGCAACTTCGATTTTCAATGATGAGAACGAGGGAAATTTTCATATTATATCTTTTAATTCACCATATAGGATATTTGATGTAAACCTTAAAACTATGTTTATAAAACATGATGATGCACAGAAAAATTATTTTGAGCTCAAAATGAGATCGAAACCATTTAGTAAACCAGAGGATTATCGTTATGTACTTGTATGCGGAAATATTCAACTTTCAGATTCAAAGAAAGCCGTAAACTCTGCAGAAGTAAATACAATAAATTCTATAAAAAGTGATATGACATATTATTTAAATTTATGGAACAAGTATAACGAAAAGGAAAAAATTAATAGTTTCGAAATTATTAAAACCTTCCGTTACGTAAAAATATCTTCTTATCAAATTGAAAAAGATACAGTAGTTTTTTACTTTGATGAGATTAACTTTAATAGAATAAAATCATATTATGGAAGAGTATTAATTTTTGGGTATGAAACATTAGAAGAATTATCCAATTACAAAGACTTTAACGAGTATTTTATTAAAGAGAAAGATTTTAATGAATTTCCTAAATCATCTTTTAACGAAAAAGATATAAACGAGATGAATAAATCGATTAAAGTCAAAGTAGATAGTATTAAAGCTTTTGATAATAATGAATATAATACAATTTCAATGTCTTTAATTGGCGATGCAATCATGTTTAGGAGAAGAGAACTTGCAAGTAAGAAGATTATGGCAGGACTATCTGGAATTGTAAATATTCATACCTGGTTTACTGATAACCCTTTGCCACAAAATAGAGTTAATGAAAAAGAAAATATTCATATTAATCATAGTATTCTAAAACAGACTAATCTAACAAACAATCAGTTAGAAGCTATTAAAATAATATGTGAAACACCAGACATTGCTATTATTCAAGGGCCACCAGGAACCGGGAAAACGACTGTAATAAATGAAGCGATAATCCAATTAAACACATATCATAAATCAAACAAGCATGGTCAGCCTAATAATTTAGTTTCTGGTTTTCGTCATGAAACTGTTCAAAATCTTACTGACAAAATCCGAATTTATGACCTTCCTTCGTTAAAGTTAGGCAAAAAGCAAAGTGATGACGAGTTAAGTAATCAAAAAATTGAAAAGCAAGTCATAGACTATACTAATGAACTATTTGATTTTTTGAATGAAAAATATAAGGATTTGGTAGATTCTGATGAAGATTATAAAGCTTTTAATAAACTTAAAGTTGATTATGAAATGTACACACAGGGTCATGATAGTACCATAGAAATGCTTGATAAGTTGAAAACATTTAAGATTTTAAGTTTAAAACCGGGGACAATCTTTAAAATTAACAACTTTATTGATCAAATAAATAAGAGACAAAAAGCATCAAAAAAAAATGAACTCTTCCTAAATTTTTTATATAAAATTCCAAATTCCAAAATTGCGTATGATGATTTAAAAATGGTCATTGAATTAGAACTAACAGATTTTAAAGATGATAGTGAATTTACTGAAGACGTATTAAAAATTGCTCAGTTGATTAATTTACAGGAAATAGATTTCAACAAATTAAGTAATCTGGTTAGAAAGTTAATAATAAAATATTCTCCAAAGCCTAAAATATTTTCCACTTTTAAAGAAAAAGATGAAATAATTAGTTTTCTCAATGATCTTAATCATACTTTAACGATCGAAAGAATGCAAAAACATGGCGGAGAAAAAGTTGCTATTCTAGAGTATATTAATAGTTTGAATGAAAACCCATTGCTCATACAAGAAACCTTGCTTAAATACATCAAAGTTATTGGGGCAACCAATCAACAATCAGTATCAAAAGCAATTTATAACAATTTAACTGAAACTTCCAATATTACTTTTGATAATGTATTTATTGATGAAGCCGCTACAAGCACGCCATTAGATTTATTTATTCCAATGGCTATTGCAAAAGAAAAAATCATATTAGTTGGCGATCATAAACAGTTACCAAATATAACTAGTGATGAAATTGTATCAGCAATTGAGGCAGATCTTGCAACGAGTGAAGATGTCGGAGAGCGTATAAAAAAAGAGTTAAAAGAAAGTTTATTTGAACATTTATTTTTTAAAGCTAAAGCTTTAGAAAAAGTTGATGGAATAAAAAGAACTATCACCTTGGACACGCAATTTAGAATGCATCCTAAATTAGGTGAATTTGTTAGTGATGAATTTTATCGTGAAGAAGGTGGTATTAAATCCATAATTCCAGCGAAGATCTTCGAACACAATTATGCTAACCTTAATAATGCTTTTGCACATTGGATTGATGTTCCTTATGTGCCTAAACAAATATATAAAAAGGACAAATCCCGTAAAAACACTCAAGAAGCAATAGAGATTGCAAAGCATATTAAAAAGGCTTTAGAAGCAAATAAAGAACAAAAAATAAGTATTGGTGTTATCACACTTTACAGACCTCAAGTTAATGAAATTCGAAATGAGTTAAAAAACTTCGATATAATCAAATCTGATGATACGATTCATGATAAATACGTTAATTTAACTTTAGAATATGGTACTGTTGACGCTTTTCAAGGTAAAGAGTTTGATATTGTTTACTTATCGATAGTATTCACAGAAGACCCTAATAAGCGTATCAAAAATTATAGTAGACTACTGAATGTAAACTTGTTAAATGTTGCATTTAGTAGACAAAAAAAGTGTTTAATTGTTGTTGGTAATAAGTCTCTATTTAAAGATGTTAAAGCAGCTAATCATGTTCCATCACTAGTAAAATTTCTTGAAATGGTCGAGGGGAGGATAAGGTAAATGGGAATTCCAATAATATATCATTCGAGTGCTATTAAATCCTTAGAGTCAAGTGAAGATAATAGTTCCAACAATATTTTAAGAGAATTTTTTGTTATTCCTGTTTATCCAATCAAAGTTGTATTAAGTTATAGCAATACTCCAGAGATTAATCATTTTCAAAGAGGTGTCTTGTCGCTATTATTAAAAGATTATTTTACTAAAGATGAGATAGCTGATATGTTACATTTGAACATTGAACTTGTTAATCTAATCTTAAACGAACTGTTAGATAATGGTTATTTGGATTCAGAGAGCAAAGTTACGGTTACTGGAAGAGAGGTTTTAACTGGAACGTATAGTACCATTGAATCCACTGTCAGATATGTTTTTTACGATTTAGTTCGCGATCAAATATTCGAGCAAAATGTATCATTAAATGATTTGAACTTTTGTTATTCACATGACAATAAATCAATTAAAGTTAGTACGGATGCTTTTGATAAAAATATAGTGTTCTATACCCAAAAATCTATAAACCAATTATTACCTAATTCCAATCAAATAGAACGCTTATTGAGGAAAAAGTGGAGTAACTCTAAGTTTAATGATAAACGCTTAACATATATAAACATTATTGGTTTTGAAAAAAAACATTATTTATTATCAATGATTGAGACAGAAGTTGGTAATATATACGCAAGTAATTGGAAAGTAAAAGATCCTTTTGCGGATCAAATTGATCAAGAGTTACAAGTTTACTTCGAAAAAAAATATTATGAAGACATTGACTTTAGTGATTTTATCAAAAATTTAATGAAGCGAAGAGTTGACAGAAGTAAAATCAAATCGGGCAATGAAATCGAAAAACGTATTCAAATGAAGCTGTTTAATAAACCTATTAGAACGGAAGACTCGGTTATTATTGGACCCCTTGCTCAAATAATTGTAGTTTTTAGGGATTATTCTAACATTAAACTTAACAAATTTATATATATCAACAAACAAGAAATACTACGTAAAGCACATCTTCATTTAGCGGATTTGTTTGAGTATGTTTTATATCTAGCAGCGCAACATAGTGGCTTTAACTTCAAGAATAGTTTACTATCTAACAAAGATAATAATCAAATTCTCATATCTAATATTGCAAAGCAAATTGGATTTAATGTTACATCAGATTGTTACAAAATATTATCTCATGGGAAAAAAGCAATTACCAAAATAATAAGTCATCCAAACAAAGCTGTTATAGGTAGCTGTATAGTACTGAATTTACTAATAGCAGATAATGACTATAATTACTTTTTCCATGATTTTGCAAAAAGAAATCCCAATTTTTTACAGCAAATGTATGAGTATAAACGTAAATACCGAGATACAACACGTCATTCACTTTCTGAAATTAATATTAAACCGAGTGACTATATTGATACATTGTTTGATTTGATAGAAAGTGCACTTGGATACAAACTTAATAGACAAGAACTAGATGAGTTATCACAAGGTCATAGCTATTTATTTGATTATTCTTCCAGCGAAGAAGAAATCAAAAAAGTGCTGGGCTATCATTTGTTTTACTCTTTTGATAAAACACATATAAAGTTTAAACAAACACTGATAACAGCTTACGATAACTATTTATATAAGAATAATGCCTATATAACAGAACTAAGATCAATTTTTGAAGATTTACTCTCAAATCTATTAAATGAGTTAGTTTCTAAAATACACTTAAAAAGTATTGTAGTTGATGAAACTATAAACAGTGGTTTAGACTTTAAAGAAATGCTTGATTCATTAAATTATATGACAAGTCTTAAAGAAGAAATACCGATTAAATTTGAAGAGGCATTAACCGTTCCAAAGAACTTAAATCAGATTATAAATAATGGTCTAAGAGATAAGTTCGCCAAAACCAACTTAAGGTTTAAGGTTCAATGTCTTAATATTTTATTGTTTAATTATAAAGAATTACAAAAAATATTTGGTGTAAAAGAGTTAGCAATTCCAAATCTATTTACAACCTATATAAGTATTATGTATTTAGATAAAGAACATAAACAACAATTCGAGTTCAATCAAGATTACGCCGATGTTATTATTAAAGAAAGTTTTGAAACTATAAAGGGATTAATAGATCTAAATTTAATAAATCTATGGAGGGATACTAAATAATATGGCAGCTAAAAAAAATGAAAATATAGAAATTCAAAAAGAGTTAACAGCTAAAGATTTACAAAAAATGAAACAAGATTTAGTTAATCATTATAATAAGGAATTTGAAGATTTGGGTAGATTAAGAGAAAGTATTTTACTTGAAAAAGAAAAAGTAATTATTGAAAAAAGCAATAATATTCTACGTTTAGATAAAGAACTTAGTTTGCTTAAAGAAAAACAGTCTAGCTTCAATCTTTCTTTACAAGCTGAGTTAGTTAATAAAAATGAAAAATTAAACAAAGCATACTCTGATAAAATTGCATCCTTAAATCAAGAGTTAGAAAAACTATATAAAGTATCAATTGATCGAATTGAAAAAGAGACGAAAAATGTTAGAGAACACCTTGCAAAATTTGTAGAAAAGAACGCAGATAATTTAACACAAGAGTTTCTTAAACTTTCAGATAGTTATACTAAACTTTATGATTCAAGAAAGCAATTAATTGATACCGAACTTAATCATTTAATCAAAACAAGAGAAGACTTAGAAGTAAAAATGCAACAATATGTTGACATAGATGCCCAAAAAGAAAAATTAAAATACGACGAGAATCTGTTGAACCGCAGAAAAAATCAATTAGAAAATCAAATAGATAACGAAGTTGAAAAAAGACATAAAGATATTCTGATTGAATTAAATAGATATAAAGAGATTTCAAAAGATTATGAAGATCGTCTTTCTGCTTTACAAAACGAACACGATAGAATTATAGAAAAATATACCTCTACAGAAAACATTGAAAAGGTTGAACTGAAAAAAGAAAACATTCAGCTAAAAAAAGAAAAACAAAAGTTAGTTGATAAGTATGCAGGATTCACAGATCAAAACTTCAATGAGATTCAAGTTAGGGCGAAGCAAGCCTATATTTTACAAGATGATTTTAATAGCCTACAAGAAGCGTATAATAAAGTTAATCAAGAACTTTTTAGACTTAAAAACGAAGCGCAATCTATTGATACATTAAAGTTTCAAAATGAAACACTCACTATGCGTATAAATACAGAGCGTTTACATTTAGCCCAATTAAAAGATGAACTTTCAAATTTAAAACTTAGACTAGATAATGAGCTTGTTAAAAATACAGCTTCCGAAAGTATCGAAGAACCTCTAAAAGAGTTTAGAAACTTTAAAACAAATGAAAATACCTCTATAAATGAGGTGGAATGGATTAAGAAGATTCAATCTGACTGTGAAGCATCTGGATTTAAGTTCTCTGAAAGATTATTTTATTCCTTCCATACAAGTCTAAAAACAAGTGATATGTCCCCACTGACAGTTTTAGCTGGTGTAAGTGGAACAGGTAAATCAAAGTTACCACAATTGTACTCTAGATTTGGAGGTCTGTATTTTTTATCATTACCTGTCCAACCAGATTGGGATAGTCCTCAGTCTTTATTTGGTTATTTCAATAGTATTGAGAAGAGATTTAATTCGACTACTTTATTAAGAGCATTAGTCGCGTTTCAAAAAGATAAATCAGAATCCGAAACAAAAGACAACATTCTAGATTTGTCTGATAAGGTTTTAATAGTTTTACTCGATGAGATGAACTTAGCTCACGTAGAACTGTATTTTAGTGATTTGTTATCAAAACTTGAAGAACGTCGTGGAGAAGATAAGGAAATTTCCTTTGAGGTAGATTTAGGTGCTAAAAATGGAAAGTATCATGTTTATTTAACAAGTAACGTTTTATGGGCAGGAACAATGAATGAAGATGAAACAACAAAATCACTTTCAGATAAAGTTATTGATAGAGGTAACGTTATTTCGTTTCCAAGACCAACTAAATTTGAATCATATAATCAAAATCATTTAAAACCTATGGCGGCTAAAATTGATAAAAAGGTTTGGGAAGATTGGATTAATTGCAAGGCCAATATTAAATCCGAATTTATTGAAAAATATAAAGAAATTGTTTTAGACATTAATAAGCATTTAAGAAAAGCAAATAGAGCATTAGGTCATCGTGTTTGGCAATCTATCGAAAACTATTTGATTTCACACCCATTAGTAATGAAAAACCAAGAAAGTAATGACGAAAAATTGATTAAAGCATTAAATTATGCGTTTGAGGAAGCCTTGGTTCATAAAGTCATCACTAAGCTAAGAGGAATTGAAACTGAAGGAAAGCTAAGATCTTCGTGTTTAGACCCAATTAAAAACGTAATTGATGAGCATGCTAGTACATTATCATCTGATTTTGAGTATGCATTACAATCTATCACAGGAACATTTATTTGGGACTCTTCTGAGTATTTAAATATTAACTATGAGTTGGAGGGATAGCTTGGACAAAAGAATCGATTTATTGTTTGATTTGAAGACAAAGGATATAGAGCGATTAAGTAAAATTATCTCCTTTTTTACTGTTTCACATATTGAAAATAGTTTAGCCTATAAAGATCCCGTAACTCATGCACCCTTAGAAGACTTGGGTAAAAATTATATGAATCGATTTATTGATTTGTTAAGTGACATGGAGACACCTTTGCCTTACTTTATTGATGATTATGAGGATTTGTTTAATTATGTTGAACTCCATATTAAAAATATACTAAATAATCCCCATAAAAAATTAGTTAAAGAAAGTCACATGGTTCATACTAGTAAATTAAAAATGATTGACGCGAAATCATTTCGTTGGCTTGGTCCTAAACCTGGAAACAGTTTTAAGGAGAAGTTGGCGAATTCTCCAAAAGTAAAAGCTTCAAAAAAATTGTATACATTAGATGTTAAAGAGAATCAGGTTGTATATAATTTTTTTGAACAATATGATGTGTTGGCAAAGAATAAAATTAAAATCATCAATGATTTACCAGAAATTTTTGGAGAGTCAAGATTAGAAAGTCCAAGTGTAATTGAAAGAATGAGTCGTTTAAACAAAACAAGACGGCAATTAAAAACTATTTTAGAAAATGTAACATCCAAACATCATGTAACACCGAATAATGCGTTGATCGGTAATAGGCACTATTCCGCTGTTTGGAGAGGTTATAGAGCACTTAGAAACTTAAATGAAGAACATAATATTAAACTAGAAGATATTGAATCGAGTGGTAAAAGAATGATTTATCATTTTATACTTTTAACACTAATGAGTACAAAAGAAGTAGCATTCGTTGAAAAAACTGGAAATTTACTAAGAGATGACTTCTTGGAGTACATTGTTTATGTAAAAAAAGACACTGCTATAGATTTATATTTTGTTACCTCTTCTAGCGATGGCATTATTATAAAAATTAAGCATTACAACTTAGAAAATCGAAAATACCATTTTAAAAATGATTCAGAGTATAATTTGAAAATTGATTTTAAAGCGGTTTATCATGAAAATAGAGGAATCCCATTTACATTAAACTATAATAATCAATTTTCATCACATTATCTTGATTGTAATGGATTATACGAACTAAGTAAGATGGTCTTAAATATTTTGGGAATTGATTTTAACGTTAAAGAAAAGCAAAACATAAATAAGCTTGATGCTAGCTATATCGCCATAAATGACTTTTCGAATAATGTGTATGGTACTAATGAATCTGCTTCTTTAATAGTCTCACAAATGGTTGGAGAAAAAAGGATTAACGGTACTTTTGCGATTGAACCAAATGAATTGTTTTTCATTGATAATAATCGTATGTTTTTTTCAAACTCGTATAAAAATACAAGTACGTATGAAAATTATTTAAAAGTTTTGAAAGAGCGATTAAATCCGCTTAATAATAATTACATTATTTATGATGTTAAAGACATTTACGACGAATTTAGTTCAAATAAACTTAGGCATTTATATCATACTATGCTTCCTAATAGTTATCCTGTATGGAAATCAATTTTAGCAGCTGAATCAGTTAAAGATAAAGGTTGGTTTAACTATGTAGTAGATGTTACTGGAGATGATTTTTACATAGTAAAATTAGAATGTAAAAAGAGTAGATACATTCATGTTGGCCCTGAAGAAATTGATTTTTATACAGATATAGTTACCGAGTATGACATTTTAATCAAATACATCGAGCTATATTCTGACAAACATGATATTAATGTATCATTATCAGCTAAAAATTCTATTGTTCGTAGTGGTTTATTGAACAAGGTGTTTATGGAAAAGCCAGTAGAACCCCTTGTTTTTATGAGTGGATCAGAACTAAGTCCTGACGTCATTACTATCGGATTTGATAATGATTGTTATAGAGAAATAAAAAAAGACATAAAAGAGTTTATTAATCATGTGAATGCCAAACTGAGTAACTTCAATGCTTTGTTTATATTACCTGTATTTTTAAATATGCCAAGTGAAAAATATAATACTGTGAACTCAGATGATTTGGTTAAAGGCGCTCAGGTTATACAAGAACGATTATCTACTAATCAAGTTTGCTGGTATGAGAAACTCCCCGATTTAAGTCTGGAAGTCATAAAGAATGGTCAATATGAAACTCTCGACTTAATAAAGAGTAATGAAACTAGTAATATAATTGGGAAACGAAACAGATTTACCATAAAAGATACATTCACTTTATCAAAAGAAGTGAGTAGTTTTCATTTGCCACTTATTAAATCATTTATAGGCGTTGATAATATAGACGTTGAAGCTGAACTTAAACATCCATCATTTCCGCTGAAAGAAGACATTGAGTTTAAACTGATATTAGAATATTCATACGGACTGCCAAATAGCTATGAACTTATATTTATACCTATAAAAGAGAACCCGTTGTTTGACAAAATATTAGCAAATTGGAAAGCCACCTCGAAAACTGGTGAAATTATAGCGCCTATTATCATAGATGTAGATTATGATGAAAATCAGGCATTAAGAGAATTTAATTATTTAAGTAAAGATGCAACTTATGACCAACCAATCATTAAGATTTTTAAAGCAAATAAAATAAAAGATATCAAAAATGCAACTAATATTATAAATAGATTTTCAAACAAGGTTCAAAGACTATATGCTTTTAATAAAAAATTAGGTGAAGCTATAATTTTAAAAGCTGAAGAATCGGGTTTAACAAGTAGATTGGAAAATTACATTTATAATCCAGACATGTTTGGTTTTTCTTCGAACATTTTTGATTATAATGAAATACAGTTTAGAACAGCTTGCGAAGAGTTATATTCTATAATTGGCTCTAAGTTTAAAATTGCACTTCTTAATAATAAATATGTATATCCAGAATCGAACTTTGGTAGAATTTTTGCTCACACCACAGATGACCCCAAAGTCATTGATTTTGCATATCAAAATTTAATCATTACTGTAAATAGTGGAGTAAATATAGGAAATCCAAAATTAAAAGAGCATTTGACAAGATTTACTGCGGCTACTGCGGTTAAGCACGATGTTTTAATAGATTTATTCGAAGTTAATTCAAACTATGTATATTATTTGCTTAAAACGATCATGAAGGTTCTTAATCAAATAGTTTATACTGTTAATGAAAAAAATTTTCCTAAAACTATTTTTTACATGAGTAATATCATAGAGTTAATTATTGGATTTCTCTTTTTAAGAGATCAATATGTATTTAACAATCTTAGACCTGACGGACCGGTATCGAACGAAATTATTTATTATTTAAAGAAATATAACAAAATTTACAACACTTTTTCAAGTAAATGGAATAATTCATTAAGTAGTAAACCGAGAACGTTAAAATCAAAATATAGAATGATTTACGATGGTAAACCGGAACAACTTTATAACGTTAACAATGAGATATATTGTTTAATATTATTCTTATCGGGTGATGATAGAGCTAACTTAATTACGATAGAAAGTAGTGGATAAATGGATCAATATTATGATAATTTTGTGGCTTTAGAGAATGATATAAGAAACTCCAACAATCTTAGAAAAATTTCCAGTTATTTTAAGAATAAAGAGTATGTGTATGTGTTTGTAAATCAAATAGAAATTCTTAAAAAGAATTTGAAATCTATTAAACTATTAGTTCAGAATGGCTTGTTTGAAGATGCAATGACTATTTTCAGGAAATATATAGAGACATATCTGTCAATGACTGTAATTATTGTTCACCCGAAATTAGTTAAGGAATTTTTGAAGCATAACATGTGGATTGGACAAAGAGCCTGTAATGAGAATATGAAAGAAATCAGAAGAATAATTAGTAGTAATGTTCAAGGTTATTTAGAGTATGGGTATTTAGCTAGTTTAGAAGGGGTGAGAAATAGAAATGGGGCTTACACAGTTCGCAGTTTGTCTATAGCCGCTAACTTAACTGATTACTATGAGTTGTTTAGAAAATCCAGTAACTTTGTACACAATAATTTAGCTTCAACAACATATAGTATTAATGAAGGAATTACATCATTAGATAATTGGTTAAAAGATACTATAGTCATTTTAGAAACTAATATCAGCAAAATATTAGATAGGTGCTGAATTCAACTTTTTTGAGTATATAAGATAATTAATCGGAACTATTATTATAACAAACTTTGATACACAATCTTAAAGGAGATAAGTTATGAACAAAGTATTCAATTCAATAAAATTAATTAATTTTAAACTATTTTGGGCTTTAATGATATTGGCTATTATGCCAACTATTTATCTAACGGTACGTGTTAATTTTTTAGGAGATTTACCTATTGATTGGGGGTTTAATATTGCTTCTCAATTAGCCTGGATTCATTTACTCTATGAGGTGATTCAAGAAGCCTTATTGTTACCACTATTTTTTATACTTGGATTATCTTTAGTTAACAAGAAGGAGTTTGAAAATAAAGTTAGAACTGGGTTATTGTTTACTTTTATAATCTATAGTGTTTTAGCTTTATTAGTTATTGTTTTTGCAAGAGAGTTAACTGTCTTTATGCAGCAACAACCATCACTTATAGATGCAACAGTATCTTTTATTCGCTTAGAAACTTTATCAAGTATTTTTTATACATTGTTTAAGTTTGCGATGATCGTTTTAATCAGTTTGAATAAAGATAAATACTTATATGCCATACTTGCAGTTCAAATGATTTTAACGATTTTACTAGACACCTTTTTAATAAGCCAATTAAGTGTATCTTTAAACTTAGGTGTTAATGGAATAGCGGTCACAAATATTATTGTTAATATCGTTTTATTAGTGATTACTTTTGTCTTATTAAAAAGAGAGTCTATTCATATATTTTCAAAAAATAAACTTTCGTTTACATGGATGAAACAGTGGTTTAAAGTTGGAAGTTATTCAGGAATTGAATCACTAGTTAGAAACTTAGCATTTAGTCTTATGATCATAAGACTGATGAATGTGGTTGCAGAACAAGGTAATTTTTGGGTTGGAAATAACTTTATATGGGGATGGTTATTATTACCCGTACTAACTTTTGGAGATTTAGTTAAAAAAGAGATAGCTGAAAATAAAAATAATATTGAAAGTAATACGATAGGGTACTTTGCTGTAACAACAATATTCGTACTTATATGGTTAGTAACAATTCCATTTTGGCCTTGGTTCTTAAGAGTTGTGATGAATGTTGAAACTTATGAGACAGTATTTTATTTAGTGTTAATTCAATTATTCTTCTATATTACATTCGCGTATAATAATATTATGGATTCAACGTTTTATGGATTAGGTAAAACACATTATATGTTGTACCAATCACTAATTGTAAATACACTTGTCTATGGAACGGCATTTATTCTTTACATTACGGGTATTTTTATTCCTACCCTAACTTCAATAGCTTTCCTATTTGGAATTGGAATCTTGTTTGATATGATTCCAACGGTATATTTATATGTCTACTTATTAAGAAAAGAAAAACTAAGAATAATATAATAAAGTTACATTGTGATAGTTTTATTAATAGTTGATACTTTTAATAATGGTTGTTATAATTAATGACTAGGAGGGGATAACTCATGGAATATAATGAAGTAAAATCAAACTTAGAAAAAGAACTGAGTAAAAAAGAAACGTTAAGAAAAGAAAGGTTACTAAAAAAGCATAAACTTTATGACAAGGTTTATGCACCCGATAACAAGAAATCTGAGGAATATAAATTTTATGACACAACCTCTAATAAGTACTGTAAGCTAGAATATAAGGAACTTACAGATCAAGAATTAAACGAACTAGAGAGTCTTTCGAACGCATTAAAGCATGAACAAAACACATCAACACGTTCCGGAATTCATGTTATGGTTTATGCAGCAGGATTAATTACCTTTGCTATTGGGTTCTTTTTCGGTTTATTAGCCTTAGGTGACGATGGACTAATTGGTTTAATCATCATATCTTCTGGATTTGTATCAGGAACCTTATTCTTAGCCCTATACAAGATCTTAGAATATCTTTATGAAATTAACGAAAAGACAAAGCTTAAAGACTAAACACTAAAGACACTGTTCATTCAGTGTCTTTTTTTATATAATAGCTGTGTTCAAGAAAAGTACTGATTTCATAAATAAGGCTTTGTAATAT
>NZ_JBIOAG010000039.1:0-16665 GCF_043951795.1 Liberiplasma polymorphum
AGTCTGTCGCACATTTGTCGTGCTTTAATATTCTATAACATAACGAATATTAAGTCAAGATTTATACGAGATTAACATAAGATTTTTTTTCTTATGCCGGGACCCTAATTTGCTGTTACTTTGGCCCGCAGTAAAGAGTATATAAAATATCACTTTTAAAGTCAACCCTTTTGTTCATAAAAAAAATCTTTTTATACTTTACCCCTTATAGAGATAGTTAAAACCGCTTTAATTAGCGGTTTTATACTTTGATTAGATTTCAATACAATAACTAGTCTATGCACGAAATATAAAAATCTTTTTGTATGCAATATAAAATGTTTTATTAAAACCCTCTCTTTTTCTAACAAACACTAACTAAAAAAGATTATTTAAATTCATGCATAGAGGACTTACTTATTTCAAATCAATTTAGAAACTTAAATAATTAATTAGAATTTATAAAAATAAGCCTTTAGTCAATCACTAAAAGTAGTTTAATTGTGCACAAATTTTAATATAGGTTTTAACCCCTTTTAACAAAGTTGACTCTTCTAAATTAAAATAACAACTATGAAGTGGGTGGACATAACCTAAAGATTCATTACGTGTTCCAAGCATCATAAACAATCCCGGTACTTTTTGTTGGTAAAAAGCAAAATCTTCAGCAAACATCATTGGACGTATGAGTGCCACTTCTTCTTCATCCAGTATATCTTTAACTGCATCAAAAAGCTGATCATCATTTATAACTGGTGGGTAATAGTCTCTTAAATCAATTTCTACCCTAACACCATAAGCGATTTCTACAGCTTTATTAATATCATATATTGCTTGTTTAATGCGTTCATAAACAGGTGTTTCAAATGTACGAATTGTCCCAGACATAAGTACTGTTTGAGCAATAATGTTTCTTGCTTCTCCGCCTTGGATCGTCCCTATGGTTACAACAGATGGAACCAGAGGATCTAAAAAACGTGAAATAATACTTTGGTATTGTGTAATAAGTGAACCCGCTGCGACAATTGCATCATTACCAGACTGGGGTTGTGCACCATGACTACTCTTACCTAAAATAGTTAAATCAAATTCACCATTTTGTGCCATCATTGGACCACGAACCAACCCAATCTTTCCTTCTTCTAATTCAGGGTATACATGGAAACCAAAGATACTTTCTATATTGTATTTTTCAAATATTCCTTCGTCAATAATAACTTTTGCGCCACCAGGACCTTCTTCTGCAGGTTGAAAAATAAACACTATAGTTTTTTCTGTTTGTTCTAGTTTTGATACGTATTCTGCAAACCCAAGTAAAACTGCCATGTGGCCGTCATGTCCACAAGCATGCATATGGCCAGGTGTTAAAGAAGCAAATGGTGCGTTAGTTTTTTCAAGAACACGTAAAGCATCCATATCGGCTCTAAAAGCAATTGATTGTGTTTGTCTACCTTTTTTAGCTGCAATTAACCCAGTCTGAGCAACTGTTTCTACTTCATAACCCATACTTTCTAAAGTACTTCTCACATAAGCATGTGTTTTTACTAAATCAAAACTAATCTCTGGGATTTGATGTAAACTTTGTCTATGTATTTTTACTCTTTCTTGTAAATAATTAAAGTCCATTAAACTTCCTCCTTGATAATTGCTTCAGTCACTTCTTTAAATGTCTGAATAAAATGACTGATTTCATCTCTATTAATATTCAGTGCAGGTAGCAAACGTATAACGGTTTTATTTGTAACATTTATTAGTATATTTTTAGTTAACATTCTTTCCTTATATATAGGGGCTAGATTTCCAACTTCAATGCCTATCATAAATCCTAATCCTCTAACTTCTATAATACTACTAGGATAGGTATTTTTAATAGCAATTAATGATTCAAACAAAAAAATCATATTGTCGTTCATGCTTTTAACAAATGGACCATCTAATATTTCATCCATAACCACTTCACCTAAAGCACAAGCTAAAGGGTTTCCACCAAATGTAGAACCATGATCGCCATAACTAAACACGTTTTCTAATGATTTATTTACCAATAAAGCGCCAATCGGTAATCCG
Source organism: Liberiplasma polymorphum (assembly GCF_043951795.1). NCBI lineage: Bacteria > Bacillati > Mycoplasmatota > Mollicutes > Liberiplasmatales > Liberiplasmataceae > Liberiplasma > Liberiplasma polymorphum. The sequence continues at coordinate 2,047 of NZ_JBIOAG010000039.1, forward strand.
CCACCTAAAGCTTTCGCTAATGTAACCATATCAGGTTCGAAACCAAAATGCTCATAAGCAAAAAGTTTTCCCGTACGCATTAATCCGGTTTGGATTTCATCGACAACGATTAAAACATTATATTCTTTACTTAATGCAACCAATTCATCGACATAGGTTTGATCCAATACTTGTACACCGCCTTCTCCTTGAATCATTTCTAAGAATATAGCGCATACATTATGATGCATAGCTTGTTTTAATGCACGGTTATCATTTCTAGGAATATGTGTAATTCCAGGTAAAATTGGTGCAAACTGCGTTTTGTATTCTGCTTTACCTGTCAAAGCCATTCCACCACTACTTCTACCGTGAAATGCTTGGTGTAATGCAAGTATTTCGGTTTTATTTTCCGAAATAGTTTTCCCCCATTTTCTTGCTAATTTTAAAGCCGCTTCATTAGCTTCGGTCCCAGAATTTGCAAAAAACACCTTACTTGCGAATGAGTTTTTAACTAAACGTTTCGCTAAACCAATAACTGGTGGGCTCGTAAATATATTGGAAAGATGTAAATAGTTTTTTGCTTGATTAACTAGAACTTCGTTAATTTTAGGGTGTTGATGACCTAAAGCATTGACTGCAATCCCACTTAACATATCTAAATAACAGTTCCCTTGAATATCGGTTAAATAAGATCCCTTTCCATAAGCAATTTCAATCGGTGATCTTTGATAAGTGTTAATAATATAGTTTTGATCTTCTGCAAGCATACATACGCCTACTTTCTTAAATCCTCAACAAGTTGAGTTTTATCTATAGTTTTTTGATCTTTAGTTTTGATAATTCTAGCTGGTGACCCTGCAACCACAGCATTAGAAGGTACATCTTGTGTAACGATAGCACCAGCCGCAACCACGGCTCCTTCTCCTACACGAACCCCTTCTAATATAACCGCATTAGCTCCAACTAACACATTATCTTCAATAATAACTGGCAATTTTGAAGGTGGTTCTAAAACTCCTGCAACCACTGCCCCAGCACCGATATGGCAATTTTTGCCTATCGTACCACGCGCACCAATGACTGCATTCATATCAATCATTGTGCCTTCGCCAATAAACGCCCCGATATTAATCACTGCCCCCATCATTATGACAGCATTTTTTTCAATAACCGCATGTTCACGAATATAAGCCCCTGGTTCAATACGTGCAGCAACATGTGTAGTATCAAGTAATGGAATCGCTGAATTACGGCGATCATATTCCAATACTTTATCAGTAATTCTATCTGAATAAAGTTCTAATATTTGATCAATCGCATCGATATTACCAAATAGTATTTTTGATGTATTAGTTCCAAAAGATTGAACGTCATTAAAGGTAATTCCTTCGAAATCTCCGTTGATGTATAACTTAATTGGGGTTACTTTTTTTGCGTTTTTAATAAACCTAGCAATTTCATAAGCATCGGTTAAATTTACTTCTGACATAATATGAGCCTACTTTCTATAATAAGTCGTCCATCGTGTAAAGACCTGGACGTTGATTTTCAATAAATTGTGCAGCTTTATAAGCACCATGTGCAAAGACTTCTTTTGTATGTGCTTCATGAGTAAGTGTAATAGTATCTTGAAGACCGGCAAAGATAACACTATGTTCTCCAACTATATTTCCACCTCGCATAGAAGAAATTCCAATTTCATTGCTGGTACGCTTAGTTCTAGATAGAGTTCTATCAATCACGATATTTTTTGCTTCTTTAGAACCTGCTTTGATAGATTCTGCAAGCAAATACGCTGTTCCACTTGGTGCATCGATTTTATTACGATGATGTTTTTCGATAATTTCAATATCATACTCATTTTCTAGTAAATGAGCGTATTTTTTTAACACTTTATGTAATAGGTGTATACCAAATGATAAATTCGCGCTTTTAAAAATCGGAATTTCTTTTGAAGCCGCTAAAATTTTTTCCTCTTGTTTTGGGGTGTACCCTGTAGTTGCTATAACTAGTGGTACAATACGTCGTTTTGCATATGATAGCAATGTATCAAGTTGACTAGGATGTGAAAAATCTATAATCACTGTTGGTTGTTTAACAACATCTAAAGTTTGTGCAACATCTTCGTTTTCACTTAATGGATCTACTCTATCAAGTGATTCTTCCTTTGATTCGATATAATTAGCCGTAAGTTTGCCCATAGTCCCTAATGCTCCGTATACAATAATTCTCATAACTTAATCTCTCTTAATCCGTAAGTATCTAAAGCTTCTTTAAGTAATTGCTTGTTTTCTTTTAACAATGATGTAAGAGGTAAACGAACTTCACTAGCATCTACTCCAAGTATTGTAAGTGCTTCTTTTACTGGGACTGGGTTTGACTCACAAAATAGAACATTGTTTAAAATATCTAAACGTTCTTGAATAAGCCTTGCATTTTCTTTATGGCTATCAAACTCAACACAAATTTGATGCGTTTCAAATGGTGTAATATTTGCAACAACACTAATAACGCCGTCACCACCTTGTTGCATGGTTTCAAAAATTAAATCATCATTACCTGAATATAAGGCAAACTCTTTATGGGTCCCTTCAACAATGGCTCTTACTTGTGTTAAATCACCTGATGCTTCTTTAACACCAACGATATTTGGAATATTAGATAATTCAATAACTGAACTAGCCTCTAAATTAACGCCTGTACGACTAGGTACATTGTATAAAATTATCGGTATTAATACCTTTTCAGCAATCGCTTTAAAATGGGCAATCATCCCACGTTGTGTTGGTTTATTATAATAAGGAGTTACCAGTAATAACCCATCAACACCTAAAGCTTCTGCTTCAATAGATAACTCAATACTTTCTTTCGTATTATTCGTCCCTGTATTTGCGATAATAGGAATTTTTCCTCCACTGATTTGAACAGCCGTTTCAAAAATCAAAAGTTTTTCTTCTTTTGATAACGTTGCAGATTCGCCTGTTGTACCAGAAATAATCAATGCATCGGTTTCTTTTTTTATATGCCACTCAATTAACTTAATAAAGAGTGGTAAATTAATTTCACCATTAACAAATGGTGTGATGAGTGCTACTCCTGAACCTCTAAATAGTTTCATCGTATCTCCTCCATTAATATACTTAATATTTGTACTGCATTTAGTGCTGCACCTTTTCTAACATTATCGGCCACAACCCATAAATTCAATCCGTTTTCAATCGATGAATCTAATCTTAAACGACTTACATACACATCATCTAAACCATCAACATCTCTCGGTGTGATTATGGTGTTTTGAGGGAAAAATTTAATACCTGGTGTTTCAGTTAATGTTTGGGTTAAAAGGGGTAAATCTATGTTCTTTAAACACTCTACATTGATGGCTACACTATGTCCATTAACTACAGGCACTCTAACACATGTCGCTGTTATGTTTATCGATTCGTCTTCTAGAATCTTTTTAGTTTCTTCTATCATTTTTTGTTCTTCTTTTGTACTACCATCTTCTAAAAATACGTCAATTTGAGGGATAACGTTTTGATCGATAGGCACAGAATATAGGGTTTGATAGTTACCAAGTTCTAGCGCATTAATTCCTTTTATTCCAGATCCCGAAACCGCTTGATAAGTAGTATAAACAATACGTTTAATTCCAAAGAGTTTATGAATAACACTTAGTGGGACAACTGATTGAATAGTTGAGCAGTTAGGGTTTGCGATGATATTATGATGTAATTTCAATGCATGCTTGTTTACCTCAGGTACAATCAAAGGTACATTTGCATCCATTCGCCAAGCACTTGAGTTATCAATGACAATGATACCTTTAGCAGCTGCTATGGGTACATATTGTTTACTTACATCACCCCCTGCAGAAAATAAAGCCACATCAATATCATTATCAAAACTAGTCTGATCAAGTACTTCTACTTTATATAAAATGCCATTAAAGTTTATAACTTCACCTTTTGATCGTAACGATGAAAACAGATATAAGTGGTTTACTGGTATTCCAGATTGACTGAGCACTTCAATCATTTTTCTACCAACCATGCCAGTTGCACCAACAATTGCTATATTAAGTGATTTCATAAGGCACCTCTATAATCAATTATTCCGATTAAATTAGTTGGTCCTTTTAAAGTAACTTCTTTAGAAACGATTACTTCAAGATTTCCACCAGGAACTTTAACAAAAACATCAGCATTAGTTCGTCCTAATAAATGGGTAACAACACTGCTTGCTGATACGCCAGTACCACAAGATAGCGTTTGTCCTGCTCCACGTTCATAGGTAGTTACTTCAATATGTGAACTATCTATAACTTCAACAAAGTTTACATTGATGTGTTTAGGAAATCTTTCATGTGTGCAAATACGTCTACCAATAGTGTCAATATCAATGGATTTAAGACTATCAACAATAACAATTGCATGTAAGGTCCCTACAAATAACGGATAGACATTATAAGGCGTTCCCGATATATCAAGTTTGATATATCCGAAGTCCTCAATTGGTTCTAACATATCCTCTTTATTAAGGGAAAATATTGGTTTTCCTAACTTTAAACTAATGGTCTTATCTTCGTGTATATTAACAGGTAAAATCCCTGCTAAAGTTTCTACGTTAAACTGTTTTTTTTGCACTATTTTGTGATTATAAACAAAATCTACAAAGGCTCTTAATCCGTTTCCACACATTGGCGCAATACTTCCATCACTATTATAGTAATGCATTTTTATATCTGCTATTTGTGACTGTTCTGTATATAAAATACCATCTGCACCAATACCAAAATGTCGATCACACACTTTTTTTGCGATATGTGAAGGATTATTAAGGGGGCCTTCTGTTAATAAAAAATCATTACCTGTTGATTCATACTTGTAAAATACCATAACACTCACCTACAATTCAAACGTTTCGCCAAGTAAAGAAACCGTCTTAGCAATCGCTTCATTTGGTATTGTATACGAAATACTGATTTCCGAGGTTGTTACCAGTTTAAATGGGATGGAGTTATCAGCAAATAATTTAAAGATTTTAGCTGCAACCCCTGATTGACTACGCATACCTATTCCAACAACAGACACTTTAGAAACACTTGTATCTTGTAAAATTTCAAAATCTGGAAATAGTCCTTTAAGCGTTGTTAAAACATCATAAACTGTACGTAAATCGTCTACATCACAAGTAAATGATATATTTACAAGTCCATCTGTTAATAAGGTTTGAGAAATCATATCTATATTTACTTCATTTTCAGCTAAACGGATAAACATTTCTGCAACACTTGCTGAGGTTCTTGGATAATGGTTTATTGTAATCATCGCGACGCGATCAATAACACTTACACCAGTAATACTTCTTTGTTCTAACATATTAGGTACCTCCTTAATCCATGTACCTTGTACATTTTCATGGGCTGATGCAACATAAATTTCAACCCCATACTTTTGTCCGATTTCTACTGCTCTAGGTTCCATAACTTTAGCACCTAAGAATGCAAGCTCCGACATTTCTTCATAACTAACTGTTTCAAGTTTTTTGGCTTGTTTATAGACTCTTGGGTTGACACCATAAATCCCAGTAACATCGGTATATATTTCACATTTACAGTTTAGTTTAGCTGCAATCGCTACTGCAGTTGTATCAGAACCACCGCGACCAAGTGTTGTGATATCACCGGTTAAATTGACGCCTTGAAACCCAGTAACTACAACGATTCTTCCTAAATTTAAATGATAATTTATTTTTTCAATTTCAATATCTTTAATTTTATTTTTCATATGGATGCCTTCAGTTTGAATCCCTGCTTGCAAGCCATTTAATGCGATACTATCTACACCTTTTTCAGTTAATATCATAGATAATAATGCCGTTGAGACTTGTTCTCCGGTTGATAAGAGCATATCCATTTCTCTTTTTGAAGGATTCATTGAGGCACTTTGAGCTAGTTCTAGCAACATGTTGGTTGTTTTACCCATTGCACTAACAACTACAACAATGGCTTTTTCAACCGTTTTGCGTTCAATAATTTTGTCAGCAACTAAATGCATTTTTTCAACGGTTTCTAAAGAAGACCCACCAAATTTTAAAACAACCATTTACAAAGCCTCATCATACTGAATTAAATCTTCGTAACGTTCTCTTCTTACAACGAGTTTTGAAGTACCTTCTTTAACAAAAACTACTGCCGGTCTTCTTAAGCGGTTATAGTTAGAGGCCATTGAATAATGATACGCACCCGTAGATAATACAACGAGTAAATCGTTTGCTTGTGGAGTCGGTAACAATGCCTTACGTATGATAATATCTCCAGACTCACAAGCTTTACCTGTAACAGTATATGGTTGGCTATGTGATTCATACATACGATTAGCAAGAACACCCGTGTAGGTAGCATCATAAAGCACTGTCCTTAAATGATCTGCCATAGACCCATCAACAAACACATATTGCTTTTCACCGAACGTTTTTTTCGTTGTTGCAACAGTATATAAAGTCAACCCAGCATTCGCAACAATCGCTCTTCCTGGTTCTATACATACTTTTGGTGCGCTTATATGTAGTTTTTTTGAGACATTATGAATAAAATTTAACATATTTGTTAAAAAGGTATCATCAACAATTGGTAAGTCTTCTTCGATATAACGTACGCCAAATCCACCACCTAAGTTCATTACGTCTACTTGTATATTAAAGTCGTTTTTTAACCTTGCGATATACTCTAAAACGACTTGCGCATGTTTATAAAATGAATCCGACTCAAATATTTGTGACCCTATATGACTATGAAATCCTAAAAAATTAACATTTGGTTGATTGACCATTCTTTTAATAACATCAATAGTTGTCTCATCAAAAATACTTAAGCCAAATTTAGAATCATTTTTAGTAGTTGCAATAAACTCATGTGTATGAGCTTCAATACCAGGATTAATTCGTAACAATACATTTACACTATGATCTTTGTTTAATAAACCAATCATTAAATCAAGTTCAGCTTCATGATCAATAACTAAGACTCCAACCCCATAATCAATTGCCATTTGAATTTCTTCAATGGACTTATTATTACCGTGGAAATACACTTTATCCATAGGATAATTTGCCTGTTTCGCGGTAAATAATTCCCCACCAGAAACTACATCAAGTGATAATCCTTCTTGTTCAATCAATGTACACATCGCTTTTGTTAAGAATGCTTTTGAAGCATAAATCACTTCTGATTTAACAGACGGATGAGTAAATCGTTGAGTAAAGTACTGACATTGTCTCCTAATATGGGTTTCATCCATTACATAAAGTGGTGTTCCATATTTTTCTTTTAATGCTGCTAGGCTAACGCCACCAACAGTAAGCATCCCTGATTCATTTATTTTTTGAGTCCCAAATAATTCCATAATAAAGCCTTCTTTCTATTTTTGAATATAAAAAAGTCGCGAGCAAAAGGCTCACGACTTCATATTCGAGATAAAAAGCGTCCTTTCGCCCAACCATGTTAAAGCGCATCCATCATGAGTCGGGCAACCCAATCGAACAGTCTTATACTTGTTCAGTATAAGCCCAGTGCTAAGCACTTCGGCGTTAGCCCCTTTCCTTTTTTTCAAAAGTACTATTGACTTAACGCAGCCTCTTTTACATCGTTATAGTTTATTCAATTGTCATAAGAATAACACATTGTCACTTTTGAGTCAAACAATATAAATTAAAAGCGTTTTCTTTAAAAATACGTTTTAAAACTTACAAAAGTACAGCTCGAATTCAGGGCATTCAACTAATTTATTTATGATACTTTTCATTTTATTAGAGAAAATCTTAAAGATGTGATTAAATCTTTTTTTAAGCCTGTTAAATAGTTCTGCACCTAAATGATTATAAAAAAATTATTGTATAATTTCTTATCTATTACCTAGTTTATTATAATGAGTTTGTAAGGTGTAATTTTTTTTGCGTATGATTTGTCGGAAATCGAATCTAAGTCTATAATTAACTTACCTTTTAAAAGTAGGTATTAAAATTATAGGTAAATTAAAGGAGAAAAAATATGAAAAAATTAATGTTTTTAGCAATAACAGTATTATCAATATTTCTATTATCCGCGTGTCGCTCTCGCGTTGATGATGTATTACGTGTAGGAATGGATCTGCGTTATCCACCTTTTGAAACCATCGAAGATGATGAGCCTCAAGGCATTAGCGTTGATGTGGCACGTGCATTTGGAGAATATATAGGGCGTGAAGTTGAGATTATTAATACGCAATTTGGTGCGTTAATTCCAGCATTAAATTCTGGTGAAATAGATATCATTATTGCGTCAATGAGTATCACTGAAGAACGTGCTCAAGTGGTTGATTTTTCAGAACCGTACTTCTTTTTCAAAATTATTAGTTTAGTCAATCAAGATTTTGCGGATGCTAACGGGATTACTGTGGATACAACAAGCGATGAATTATTAGAACTTGATGCACAGTTTGTTGGAATTGCCGCTCAAGTTTCTGCTTCAATACCTTTATCATATGGTAAAGACGTTATAGAGGCAGTCGATTTAAACTCAGCTATTACTGAAGTTGCACAAGGTGGTGCCGACATCTTATTAATGAGTTCGTTCCCAGTTACTAATGGACATCGCGCAAATCGTGATACAACTATGGTTGTATGGGATCCATTTGTGTCAAGCCCAATTGGTATGGCGGTTGCTCAAGGTAATACAGAATTATTACAACAAGCGAACGAATTCATAGCTACAATGAGCGAACCAGGTGGATTATATGATGTTTTAAGTGAGAAATGGGATGCTGAAATTATTGCATTACTTGAACGTTACGGATTAGAATTCTTTATCAATGAAGAGTAAAACATTATACTATATACTTTCGATCGGAATCTTCGTTGCCTTTGCATATTTTATTATAATGAGGCAGCGAAGACCGTTTGACCTATCTTTACTAGATGGGTATCAAACCATTGTGCGAGAAGGTTTCATAAATACAATTTATGCTTCAATTATCGCGTTAATCGGAAGTGTCGTTCTAGGGTTCATCCTATACATACTCACCACCACCAAACTTCGTTTTTTTCAAGCTTTCGTTGATGTATTTACTGAGATAATTTATGGTACACCATTGCTTGTTATGATTGTTGTAATGGCATTTCTCATTGGACCTGCGTTTAACATATACAGTCGTTCAGTGATGGGTATTTTAGGATTAATCATATATATTACACCTTACATGACAAATATATTTAAAAGTGCATTTTCAAGTATCTCTGAAGAACAATATATGGCAATGGATTTATTTGGCTTTACAGCCTTTCAACGATATAGATATATTATTATTCCTCAAGTGATACGTATATTAATGCCACCACTAATGAATAATTTCTCTTTAATTATTAAAGGGAGTGCATTACTTAGTGTATTAAGTCATAAGGAACTATATTACGCTATTCAAATTGCTCAGTCTAGAACATTTGCATTTGTTGAAGGGTATTTATTGATGTGGGCACTCTATCTTGTCATAACCATCCCACTTTCTCAACTTACAAAATTACTTGAAAGGAAATGGTCATTACAATGAAAATAGAGATTAAAGACTTAACCCACGTTTATGATGTTCAAGTATTAAACAAGTTAAATCTTACACTAGAAAACTACAACTCTATCGCTATATTAGGTGTTTCAGGATCAGGAAAATCTACTCTTCTACGTATTTTGAGCGGTTTAGAAAAACCTTCATTAGGTGAAGTGCTTATTAATGGTAAAAGTGTAAAAGATGACTCATATAAAAAAACGGTTGGGTTTGTTTTTCAAAGCCACAACTTGTTTCCTCACTTAACACTATTAAACAATATTACCTTAATTTTAGAAAAAACTAGAGGCATTGGAAAAATCGAAGCTAAAGAAACAGCTCTTGCAAATTTAAGAAGGCTTCAACTAGAAGATCAAGCCCATAAACTCCCTAAAAATGTATCTGGTGGCCAAGCGCAAAGAGCATCCATTGCTCGTGCACTTTCTGTCAATCCAGATATCATATTCTTAGATGAACCAACATCTTCCTTAGATCCAATTCTTACTCACGAAGTATTAACTGCGGTTGAAGATCTAAGAGATTTAGGAAAAAGTTTTATCTTTGTTACACATGTTATTAGTTTTGTTAAAGATTTTGCCGATTATGTTATTTTTATGCATCAAGGAGACATTGTTGAACAAGGACCACCTTCTATTTTAGAAAATCCAAAGAGTCAAGCAATGAAAGATTTTATGCATAAAGTGCGTTAAAAAAGATGATAGTTTCCTATCATCTTTTTTTATAGAACTTTTTTGACATCTTCAACTAAAGGTGCGATAAACTTTTCTTTTGAAAAATTAACAGGTTTTTCATAAGCTTTAAGCATCCCTTTTTCATCACCATTTAAAGGTTTATTTAATTTTTTCTTACGTTTAAGTTTCGATTTTAATAAAAGCATTAAAACTTTATCAAAAAAACTAAGCTTTTTAAAATCAAATCCGCCTCTTAAATAGTAAAACTTAAATTCGTCAGGATTTAAATTCTTTAGGTTTGCATCAAATATCTCTTTTAACACACTAATACGACCAGGTGCAGCACCTGTTGCATAAACAAAAAGTTTTTGACCATTATAGATATGTTTTAAAAATCGTCTAAATCCATAAATGCCTGTAGCATATAATCCACCACCGTAAATAACAACCTCATAGGTGTTTAACTTTGATTTTTTTATATTTTTATGACTAAACATATCTGCATCTAAGGCTTCTTTAATCCACTCTGCATACTTCTTACTATAACCTGTTTTCGAAGCATAAATAACCGCTATCTTTATAGCTAGCTCCAATAATTAATAGTATCTTAATGCCTTCTATTCACTTTTACCCATTGTTTCTTTATTGCCAGATATTTTTAGCATTCTGCCAATAGAAAAGAAAAGTAAAAATGGTGCTTTAATAATGAGTAATATTCTAGGGATAGCAAGTAAAAATGCTAAATAAGCATATGGACTTACGTAGTCAATAGCTTGTCCTTTAATATATATAATTAATGCAATTCCAACGACTAATAATATAAATCGTATTATCTCTTTTACATAACTTGTTTCTTTTGTTTCAATTCCTAAATAAAACTTTAAATGTTTCATTACCTCACCTAGCCTATAGTAATCAAGTTATAAATATAATATATTTTATCATATTATTTTTAAAAGTAATTATTAAACTCTTTAAATACCGTTATTTTTACAATGGTGCATAAAATAGTGAATCGTAATAATTAATTAGATTTTTGTTTTTTAAATTTTTGGATAACTTTTTTTATGTTTCTAACAATATCTTCAACAAATGTCCCTGTAAAACTAAATGCTTCATAGGTTAAGCGTGCATTTGGTGCGGCTTTTTTTAAAGATTTAGCTAATGATACCGCCATGGGTCTTGGCCCACACATTAATATGTCTGGATTACCACTAAGATCAATCTTATCGACTGTTAAAAATCCTTCTGTTTTTGCTTCTACTAGTTTATAAGAAAATGAAGGCTTCTTACTCAATGCTTCAAGTAACTCTAAATGTACTGCTTCTTTTTTTTCGTTTACGGCATAATAAAGTCTTATCGTTTGGGTAGGTTCTTTTAGTGAACGCATGTGACTTAAAAATGGTGTAATGCCAATGCCACCAGCAATCCATACCTGCGTGTTGCTATGGGTATCAAATGTCATATGTCCTAGCGGTTTCCCAATGGCTATTTTTGTGTTCTCACGTAACTTTTTATAAATATCTTCTGTATAATCTCCAATAGCTTTTATCGTAAATAATATTTTATCTTCACTGCTTCCAGATAAAGAAAACGGATGCGGTACATTATTAAATGGTTTCATTTTAATTTTGATAAAAGTGAACTGTCCGGTTTCAAATGTATAAGGTTTATCTAATTCAACTTGTATTTCGGTTACTGCATCAGTTAAGTGTGTAACTTTAACAATCTTACCGTTATATGGAAAACTAACTTTTCGGTATATGAAAATCATGTAAAGCGATGAGACTGATCCCACACTTATCATAAATATCATCCAAATACTTAGTGGTGAGAAATTAAGTAGCGGATATGAAGATAATGTAAAGGCATGATATGAGGCAAATAAATATGGGAAAATCATCAATCGATGAATAAAGCGCCAATGTTCATATTTAATATATTTTGCCATTAAAGCAATTAATATAAGTGCAACGAACAAGTTTCGTGCTAAAGCGCCCATATCTCGTGCGTTAAATGGAAGTCCGGGAATAAAATTTTGCCAAATAAGGTGAGATAAACTAGCATGGATAAAAACTAGCAATAAACTTAGCATCGCAATAACTCTATGATATTTATAAGATTTTTCTAATCCATTAAATAAAAAAACTACCAGTCTATTTTTTGTGGCTAAAAAGAAAACAATTGTAAACCCCAATAAGATATTAGCACCTTGCCACTGCCCAATTTTACTTTCAATTGGTTGTTCAAAAAGCGGCGTAGCCGTAAACCAAAATAACGCATTAATTCCAAAGAGCGTTAAAATAAAGAATAAACCTAAATGTTTTTTTAATACTTCCATGTATACACATCCTATTGAAAACCCTAATATAAATCTATTATATGATAATAATCAAAAAACCTACATAAATAGCACTATTAGTTTTAATAATCGTACTATTTCAGTTATTATTTATACCTTGTAGTAAAATTTAAAAGCAGTTTTATGTATGGTATTATAAACTTGATGTAAAATATATTTGACATTAAGTAAAAAATGTTTATACTTGAATTATATCAATAAAAGGAAGTGTAAAAAATGTCTTATCAAATAAAAAGAACCATTGTAACAGTTTTAGTTGGCATTATTATATTAATATCCTACTTAACTTATACTCTAACAAGGTATAATAGAGGGTTAATCAACTTGCAAGATCTATCATTTTGGGCCTTAACAATACTTATCTTTATTGGAATTGGGATTGGTTTAACCATAGTAACTCAAATTATTTTCCACATTGCTTATTCAATTGTAATTTCGATAAAAGAAAAAGTTAAAAATCCAGCTATTACAGATAAAGAAATAGAGAAAATTATCCATTTAAACATGGTCACTGATGAAATGGATAAACTCGTCGAACTTAAGTCGATGCGTGTTGGATTTATTGTTTCTGGAATTGGTTTTGTATTTGGTTTGCTTCTCATTTTATTTGGTTATGATGCTTACGTCCTTATAAACATTATTTTTCTTTCATTTAGTATTGGTTCAATAGGTGAAGGACTAATGCAAATTTACTATTATAAAAGAGGCATTCGTCATGGCTAAAAAATACGTAATTACAAATAATATACGGACATTGCGTTTTTTTTCAGATGAAATGACGCAATTAGCTTTAGCTGAAAAAGTTGGGGTTTCAAGGCAAACGATTATGTCTGTTGAAGCTGGAAAATACTCACCTTCTTTAGAACTTGCATTTAAAATCGCAAGAGCCTTTAATGTTACTATTACAGAAGTATTTAATTATACGCCTAAGGAAGATCAATTGTGAAAGCAGTAATCTATCAAAAACAAAATAAACACCACAAACTTGTCTATAAAGATATAGATTCTCCGATCATTAAAGATGATGAAGTATTAATAAAAGTATACAGCTCATCAATTAATGCAGCGGATTATCGTTCAATGCAAATGAAGATTATTCCAAAGAACAAAATCTTTGGTGCTGATGTTACTGGGATAGTTATAGAAACTGGAAAGAATTGCGATACATTTAAACCAGGCGATGAGGTCATGGGTGATATTTCTGGATCAGGCTTTGGTGGGTTTGCTGAATATGTAAGTGTAAAAGAAAAATATTTAATACTAAAACCAAAAAATATAAGTTTTATTGACGCAGCTACTATTCCTTTAGCATCCATCACAGCGTATCAATCACTAATAAAAAAAGGTAACTTAAAAGCGTATCAAAAAGTATTAATTTATGGTGCTGGTGGTGGCGTCGGTAACTTTACTGTTCAACTTGCTCACTTCCTTAAGGCTGATGTTACTGCTTTTTGTGGCCAATCAAATTTGGAATTAGTTCAAACACTAGGTGCTAATAAAGTGTTTAATTACCAAAATGAACCCTTAAAAAATCACACAGGTAAATACGATCTAATTCTAGCAGTTAATGGCAAGCAAAAACTAACCACATACAAACGACTTCTCAATAAAGAAGGTAGCTTAGTTGTTGTAGGGGGAGCCTTATCACAACTATTTAAAACAATTATTTTAGGTCCGTTTTTGTCGATTGGTAAAAAGAAAATCACATTTTTAATGGGCAAATCGAATCAAAATGACTTATTATACATCACAACCCTTGTAAGTCAGGGTTATATTAAACCCGTTATCGAAAAAGTTATACCTTTGAATCAAGTACCAATTATGATGGATTACACGCGCAAAGGTCATGTAAAAGGTAAAATCGTTGTTGATATGCTGAATTAATACTTACACCTTTAAATAAAACAATCAAAAAAAGTGTACGCATATTTAGGCGTCCACTTTTTTTGATGTATAAAGGTTAACTCGCTTTTGCTTGAAAAGGAATTACTTTTTTAGTTTGTGTAAA
>NZ_JBIOAG010000004.1:0-75143 GCF_043951795.1 Liberiplasma polymorphum
TATATTTATTTTAACACTTAACAGGCTATATATTAAGTGTTTACTGATTATTAAGTTCATTAATCTTTTCTCTCATTAAGCGCATTTTTTCTGGTAACTTGATTGTATCTTTAACGGTCAAATAGTCTAAGAATGCTTTCTTTAAGCCATCTTCCATCGGTGTTTCATTAGGTGAAAATTGCTTAATTTTTTCAACAGATAATACATTGTCATAGTCAAAAAATGGAAAGTAGTAGCGTAGTTCAAACCGAGTATCTTTAGGATCAACAAACACAATATTTGGAGATTTATCCATTACCTTTGCACATAACTCTACCCAGTGTTTAAAAGAGTGTGGATGTTTATTTCCAACATTATATAAGCCTACTGGAATAATATTTTCAATCAACCGTTTAATATCTTGAGCTAAATCTTTAACATAGACAAAAGAAACCAAGTTGTTTGAACTAGGAATATAAATCGGTAAATCATTATCTAATAGGTAAAAAATTAATCGTTCTCTTAAAATGTAGTTATCTTCACCATAAACAAGTGGCGGTCTTAAAATAATGAGTTTATCATTATCTATCGTATTTAATAAGTAAGCTTCTGCTTCAAGTTTATTTTTTGCATAATCTTTAAATGGAGAATCACCCCCTGTTAAGTCGCCTTCTTTAAAAGGCGGTGTGAGCACTTGAATGTTATAAGCAGCACTTGTGCTAATGTAAATGAATTTTTCAAGTTGACATAAATCAAGTGCATTAAGTAAAAGTGCAGATTGGTGTTTAGTAAAACCAGATATATCAATGACATAATTAAACATGTAAGGGGATAAGACCTCTTTTAATAACCCTTCATCGTTTCTATCACACACAAGTTCATGGACTAAGGAATCATTAAAAGGTTTATTACCACGGTTAAGTACTGTGACTTCATAATCCTTTTTTAAGCTATTTACAATATGTTTACCAATAAAGTATGACCCACCCATAACAAGGACTTTTTTCATTAAATCACCTTCTAAATTTTATAGTCTTATATAATTCAATTATAGTGAATCGTTTATTATTTTCCAGTTAATATACAATTAAAGTCTAAATTCCAGCCATATTCCCTTAAATAGTGATTAAATTGAAAGCCTAAACATACATATATATGTAAATTTATGCTAATATGATAGTAACAGATTCAATCAATTGTATTCAATAGAATTAGTGGAGGTTAATATGTTAAAAGAAAAATCAGATATTGCTTTAATTGGAATTGCCGTAATGGGTGAGAATTTAGCATTAAATATGGAGAGCAAGGGATTTCAAGTTACGGTTTCATCACGTAAACAAGAAGTCGTTGATCAATTTCTATCCACACGTGCTAAGGGGAAAAATATCAGAGGAACAACTGATTTAAAAACCTTAGTTAATGATGTCAGTAAACCTCGTAAAATTATGTTGATGATTAAAGCAGGTGACCCTGTTGATCAAGTAATTGAGCAACTCATCCCGTTATTAGATAAAGGTGATGTGATTATTGATGGTGGGAATTCTAATTATCAAGATACAACACGTCGCCAAAAATATTTAGAGGAAAAAGGTCTTCTTTTTGTCGGAACTGGCGTTTCAGGTGGAGAAGAAGGTGCATTAATTGGCCCTTCAATTATGCCAGGTGGTAGTCCTGAGGCATGGCCATTAATCAAAGTGATTTTCCAATCGATTGCAGCTAAAGTCGAAAACGGTGAAGTATGTTGTGATTGGGTTGGTAAAGAAGGGGCTGGTCATTACGTAAAAATGGTTCATAACGGAATCGAATATGGAGATATGCAGTTAATTAGCGAAAGCTATCATGTGCTTAAAACATTACTTGATATGAACGCAGATGAACTCGGTGATATTTATGAGGCATGGAATAAAACTGAACTAGATAGTTATTTAATTGAAATTACCGCAGATATTTTAAAATTTAAAGATGAATCAGGCGAAGTTGTTGTTGATAAAATATTAGATGCTGCAGGACAAAAAGGAACTGGGAAATGGACTGTGAACTCATCACTAGATTTAGGGGTCCCATTGACCTTGATTGCTGAATCTGTTTATGCTAGAATCATCTCTTCTTTAAAGGAAGAACGTGTTCAAGCAAGTAAGTTATTTAAAGCAACTAACGTGACACTTGAAAAAGATAAAAAGACCTTTATAGAAGATGTTAGAAAAGCCCTATATGCAGCTAAAATACTTTCTTATACACAAGGATTTGTGTTAATGCAAGAAGCGTCAAAAGAATATAATTGGAACTTGAATTATGGGAACATTGCTTTAATGTGGCGCGGAGGATGTATTATCAGATCTAGATTTTTAAGTGACATAAAAGCTGCGTTTGAAGCAAATGCTAACCTTAAAAATTTATTGCTTGATCCACACTTTACAAAAACCATGGAAGCGTGTGTTCAAAGTTTAAGAAATGTCGTAGCTAAAGCAGTGTTAAACGGTGTTCCAACCCCAGGAATGAGTGCAGCGATAAATTATTTTGATTCTTATAAAGCGAACCGATTACCAGCGAATTTATTACAAGCGCAACGTGATTATTTTGGTGCGCATACATATGAACGCACCGATAAAGCAAGAGGTGAGTTCTTCCATACAAACTGGACAGGTCGTGGGGGAAAAACCGCTTCAACAACTTATAACGTATAACTAATAAAAAAGCTTTATAGATGTTCTATAAGGCTTTTATCTTTTTAACTTTATATAAGTTATATTAAATAATGAGGATGTGATTATATGAAATGTTTTTTTAATAAACAACATTATCATGTGTTATTTCTCTTAGGAGTTCTTCCAGTTTTATGGATGTATTCTAGACATTTAACGGGAGTACTTCCCATAGTAAATCTTCCAATATTATGGGGGTTTTGGGCATCAATTATTTTTGTGATTTTACATCAAATGAAAGTTTGGTTTGTGTTTAGAAGTGAACTCTGCTTTGGGTTTGTAAGTAAACTTTTTAAAGATAAAGCTTTATTTTTATGGGCAATTATTTTTTTAATATTTCTTTTCCTTAGACCAGTACTATTAATTATTGTTGCAATTGCTTCAAAAAACACATTGCCAGGGCCAACCTATATTTACCAAATAATTGCCTTGATTAGCGTTTTCCCTGCAATTTATACTTTATACTCAGTCTTTAGATATTTTGGTATTTACCGCGCAATTGGTGGCGATCATTTTGATGTTAAATACCGAAAGATGCCTTTAGTTAAAGAAGGCGCATTTAAGTATTCAAGTAATGCCATGTATACATTTGCATTTTTAATCTTGTGGTCGATTGCTTTACTTAATCAATCAGTCCCTGCATTAGTTTTAGCAGCCTTCCAACACAGTTATATATGGATACACTACTTCACAGTAGAAAAGCCTGATATGGAAAAATTATATCCTAAAAATATTAATTAAAAGTGAGGAAGCTCATGATTGAGATTTATCAAGATGGCTACATTGAAAAAGATGAGCCATTTAAAGCTGCAGTAAGGGCCATTATTATTGAAGAAGGTAATCTGTTTTTAATGCATTTAAAATCATCTAATATATATGTATTACCAGGTGGTAGTGTAGAAGAGGGTGAAACCTTACTACAAGCATTAAAGCGAGAAGTATTAGAAGAGACCGGCTATGAAACTTTAAGTATTGAAAAAACAGTTGTTATTCGTGAATATTACATAGATATGAAACGGGAACATACGATTTATAAAGTGAAGGTTTCAAAAAAAATTCAAGAAGTTAAGTTAACTGAAGAAGAAAAAGATTTAGGCCTTAGATTAATTAAGATTCCATTGATGGAAGCTTTACAACTTTTAACGCATATTGAAAGTAAAAAAACACTATTTGAATGTATTCAGTTAAGAGAGTATCTTGCGCTTATTCACAGTATTAAATAAAAATAGTCTTTAGGCTAGCCTAAAGACTGTTTCTTTGAAATGATTTTGATTGATATTTGTCATAAGCACGTTTAATTTTAAGACTTACATAAATAACAAATAGAGCGATATAAGGTAATCCAGTCGGTTTTACATCAATAAAATAAAAATTATTTCTTATAATAATGTTAAATGATAAGTGAAAGTAAATCATAAAATAGACTATATAAGCTAAGTAATGAACTTTATACCATGTACTTGGATGCATTTTTTTACGTACCCTTGGCAATGAAGTCAAAACCAATGGAATCATCAAAATAAATGCAATCAGTCCTGTAAAATTATAACCACTTAATGCTAAGTTCATTCTAAATATCGCATGGGGTAACAACGCAATAAAGCCTAAAATAGCTAATTCTCTGCGTATACGCATAAACAATATTTTAAGTTTAGATTTATGCTTAAATATTCCCGGACCCATAAGCAAAGTAAATAAAGCAAAACTAAGATGACCAGAATAAAATAAATCATATATAAAAGGCCATGATCTAACATTAAATCCTAGCATGATTAAACTAATCAAAAATAAACTTATAATTAAAGTTATAAGATAAAAACTAAACTCATGTTTGTGAATCATAGGGCCAAACTTGATGAATACGAGTGCTATTGGAAGTATTAAAAGCAGTCCAAAATATTCAAATAAAATCACTTTATCCACATCCTTTTATTCATCTTCATCAACTAAAATACCAATTCTTGGAATATTATTTAAAACAGATTTTCCATGAGGAGATTGTAAAATAGATTCAGATAAATCTTGACCAGCTTGAGACCCACTATAATGGGTACCTCCTTGCCAATGAGGCGAGTTTGATACATCATAAACATACCCATCTACTGCAATATAAGAAGGTCGACCATCAATGCCATCATTTTCAGCTAAAGTTGTTAAGGTGAAAACAATTAAGTCATCATCATTGTTGTTATTGCTTTGATCAGTTTCATTAGTACCACCAGCACAAGCAGAAAGGATAAAAACGAATAACAATATTGAGGTAAGGATAATTCTTTTTAACATATAAACGCCTCCTTAGTATCATCATTATAAATCAGTCTTTCTAAAAATAGTGAAATAGTGCTTTTTAAAATTTTAAAGAAAAAAAAGAGGCGGTTTACTTAATAATGTTATAATTTAAATGTCTTTAGGAGGGAAAACATGAAAAAAATAAATCAAAAAGTTGCAATTATTACAGGCGCTTCACAAGGTATAGGGGCTGCTTGCGCAAAGTTATTTATTGAAGAAGGCGCAAAAGTGGTGCTTTCTGATATAAACGAAGAAAAAGGGTTGTTACTTGCAAAAACATTAGGAGAAAATGCTTTATTTATAAAACATGATGTTTCAAAAAGAGAAGACTGGGAAGCTGTTTTACTTAAAACAAATCAAGTATTTGGTCAAGTGGATATCTTAGTAAATAATGCAGGTATTGTTATTCAAAAACCATTTGAACAGGCTACTGATGAAGATTTTCATAAAACTTATATGGTCAATCAATTTGGTGTTTATCTTGGAATGAATGTGTGCTACCCGTCAATGAAACTAGCAGGTGGGGGTTCAATCATTAATGTCTCATCAACATCAGGGTTCAGAGGAAAAGCTGGATTAATGGCGTATAATGCATCTAAGTTTGCAGTACGTGGGATGACTAAAAGTGCTGCTTTAGAATTTGCAAAAGATAATATTCGTGTTAATTCTGTTCATCCCGGGTTTATCAATACCCCAATGACAATGGATAATATAAGTGAAGAATATAAACAAAAAGCGATTAATGATACACCATTAAAACGTGGTGGTGAAGCATTAGAAGTGGCTAAAATGATTTTGTTTTTAGCTTGTGACGATTCAAGTTTTTCAACAGGTAGTGAATTTATAACCGATGGTGGAAGACTCGCTTAAATGGAAAACTTTTTAGATTTAGTAGTTATTAGACAAGGTACAATTGCAGAAATGAAACAGTTGTGGATTAGACCAAATACTACAGAATTTTTCGAGAAAAACTTATGCACTAATAACGCTTTATTTTGGACAGTGAGTTTAGGCAAGGATTTAATCGCAGAATTATATGTTTTTAAAAAGTTAGATGATTTGGACTTTGCAAATGGAACAGATACCGTTTATTTATGTGCTTTTAGAGTTAATAAAATTTTTAGAGGAAAAGGCTTAGGACAAAAATTAATGCATCATGTGTTTGAGGATTTAAAAAATAACGGTTATAAACAGGTCACAATTGGTGTAGAACCAAATGAAAAATTAACCATCACATTATATGAAAAACTAGGGTTTAAGCAGTTTGTAAAAGTTGTTAATTACGATCCTTGTGATGTAGATCAATTGTTTGAACCTGTTCAATGCGAAGCCTATTATTTACTAAAAAAATAGCTATAATAATAAAAAACACCGACAATTCACAATCGAATTGTCGGTGTTTTATTAAT
The DNA here is from genome assembly GCF_043951795.1 of Liberiplasma polymorphum. Classification (NCBI taxonomy): domain Bacteria; kingdom Bacillati; phylum Mycoplasmatota; class Mollicutes; order Liberiplasmatales; family Liberiplasmataceae; genus Liberiplasma; species Liberiplasma polymorphum. The sequence goes on from NZ_JBIOAG010000004.1 coordinate 6,380, forward strand.
GTTTTGTATTTACAAAGACATCATTAAACTGTCTATGGACTTTTATAAATGTGGTACATTTTGATAGATGTTTTAAATGGGATGCACCAACATATGTACAAGTAGATCGTAGTCCTCCTAATATATCTAATACAGAGGCCTCAACATCTCCGCGGTATGGAATTTTAACCGTGCGACCTTCTGAACTTCTATAATCAGCAATTTCTCCGTGATGTTTAATCATTGCAGTTGTTGAACTCATGCCATAAAATTGCACATATTTTTTCTCAATATAAATGGGTTCAAAAGAGTCTTTTGTTCTTTGTAATGAATTGTGATGTTCTGTGATGATGTTTCCGCCACCTTGATCGTGTCCAGCAAGCATCCCACCTAACATGACAAAATCTGCACCAGCTCCGAAAGCTTTAGCAACATCACCAGGACTTGTACAGCCACCATCACTTATAATGTGTGCACCTAGTCCATGGGCTGCATCTGCGCATTCAATAATTGCAGATAGTTGTGGATACCCAACCCCTGTTTGAATACGTGTTGTACAAACACTACCAGGACCAATCCCTACTTTAACAATATCTGCTCCACGTAAAATAAGTTCTTGTGTCATATCTGCTGTAACAACGTTTCCTGCAATAATGATATGCTTCGGATACGATTTACGTACCTTTTCAACATAATCACCAAAATGTTCAGAATAGCCATTCGCGACATCAATACAAATAAACTTAATATTAGGATTATCAGAGATAATTTGCTTTAAATTTTCAAAATCAGCACTGCTTGTGCCAGTGCTTACTGCCATATGATTTGGGTCAAGTTTATGCATATGTTCATGAATAACTTTAGCATTATAAGATTTAACTAAACAAGTAAACATAAGATGTTCTTGTAGTGCAAGAGCCATATCGATTGTGCCTACACCATCCATATTTGCAGCCATTATTGGAATACCTTTCCAATTTTGTTTGCTGTGTTTAAATGTGTATTCTCTAGTTAAGTCAACTTGTTTTCTGCTAGATAATGTTGATCTTTTTGGTCTTATCAGTACATCACTAAAATCTAACTTATCATCAAATTCTATTCGCATATTAGCACCTCTTCATTTTAAAATACGTCCTTATTATAAACGAAATTGTAAAAATTAAAACAATTAAAATTGATTTTTTTAAAGAGCAGTTAGACACTTATAAATATGTTATAATTTTTATGGACAATCATAATAAAGTTAATCCCTTGAAAGGTGGATTCTATGGAAAAAATTACATTAGATAATCTATTGTCATTTAAGTTTTTAGGAAAGTTAACCGCTTCATTTGATCAAAAGATGGTTGCGTTTGTGGTGTCAAAACCGATGCTTGAGAAAAACGAGTACCATCACACTTTATATTTAGGTAATAGTGATTCTATAACAAAATTGCGACAACTTAAGAAAAACAATGATTTTAAATTTTTAACCAATGAAAAATTATTGATTGCATTACAAAAAAATAAAAAAGAAGAAAAAGCATTAAAAGAATCATTTAACCAAAGCTTTTACCTTTATGATTTTAATACTAAAGATTTATCACTTGACTTTACCTTACCATTTGTAGGGACACTAGAAGCAGTACTTAATGAGCACACACTACTCATTTCAGCTTCACTTAAAGTAAGTGACCACATTTTGTATGAAGGCACACTAGATCAAAGAAAAGCTTATTTAAAGGATAAGAAAAAAAGTGCTTTGTATGAAGATATCGATCAATTACCTTATCAGTTTAATGCACAAGGTTTTACCACTGACATAAGAAAACAGTTATTTCTTTATGATAGAAACACGCATACGGTAAAACGACTATTTGATAAAGATTTTTCTTTTGAAAATTACGCATTATCTAAAGATAAAAAAACATTATATTATACTGGAAAACTAAAAGAAAAAGTCTCAACATTCACTTCTAAACTTTATGCTTATCATATTTTAGAAGATACGCATGAAACCCTTTATGATCAATTAGATTATAATTTTAGTAAAATTATTATTATGGATGAAAAAATTGTTGTTGCTGCAAGAACAATGAAAAACTATGGATTAAATGAAAATCCAGATTTTTACCTCTTAAAAGATAATCAACTTAGGTTACTTGCCAAACATGGTGAAGCATTTGGAAACTCAATGGGCTCAGATGTAAGACTTTTAGGAAGTGAACAATCATTTGTTAAAGATAATGACTTTTATTTTGTAACGACTATTGATGATCACACAGAACTAAAAAAATTAAGTCTAGATGGCAATCTTGAAACAGCCTTTGTCATGAATGGTTCTATCGATGGATTAGCGCTTTTAAAAGATTCTGTTTTTATGATAGGGTTGAAAGAACAAGCATTACAAGAAGCCTACCAGCTTGACTTAAAGCATAAAAAATTAACACGATTGTCACGTTTTAACCAAACAATACTTAATAATAAGTATGTAGCCAAACCAAAAACGGTTACGGTTAATTTTAATTCCCATGATGTAAAAGGATTTGTTCTAAAACCTATTAATTATGATGCCTCAAAAAAATATCCTGCCATTTTTAATATTCACGGGGGACCTAAAACTATTTATGGTCAAGTGTTCTACCATGAAATGCAGTACTGGGCAAGTGAAGGGTATTTTGTGTTTTTCGCAAACCCTAGAGGTTCAGATGGTAAAGGGAATGAGTTCGCAGATATTAGAGGCAAGTATGGAACCATAGATTATGAAGATTTAATGGCATTTAAACACAAAGTGTTAAAGCAATATTTTTCTATAGATGAAAACCAAGTGTTTGTAACGGGTGGTTCTTATGGTGGTTTTATGACAAACTGGATTGTTGGTCATACACATGAGTTTAAAGCAGCGGTTACTCAGCGTTGTATTTCAAATTGGCTCTCATTTTATGGGACTAGTGATATTGGGTATTTCTTTGCGGCTGATCAAACTGATGGTCATCCATTAAAAGATATGGATAAATTATATGAACAATCACCAATTAAGTATGCACAAAACATGAAAACACCGCTATTATTTATTCATTCAGATAAAGATCATCGTTGTCCAATTGAGCAAGCACAACAACTTTATGCTATTTTAAAAACACAAAGTGTTGATACTAAACTAATTTGGATTAAAGATGAAAATCACGATTTATCAAGAAATGGTAAACCACAAGCCCGTGTTAAAAGGCTAACTGAAATTACAGAATGGTTCAATAAATATCGAAAAAATTAATTAACGAAAACGTTTTTGTAAAAAGTCATTCTTTATGTTAAAATGCTAAAGTGTAAATCAACCGAAAGGATGATTCATTCCATAAGGATGAGTTTGTGATATTATGAAAAAAATACTTTTACTACTTATAATAGGCACTATAGGCCTACTAAATGCTTGTGATTTTACAGCACCAATCGATGAAAATAATACCGTCCCACAGATATTAGGAGTCAGTGATGTAACCATTTTATATGGCAGTTATTTTGATCCATTTGAAGGCATTACTGCAGTTGATGACATCGATGGTGACATCATATATTTAATTACGGTACACGGTCTTGAAAGCTTAGAACTAAATGAAGGCATTGTCACAAGTCCAGGCACATATACCCTCAATTATCGGGTGATGAATTCACTTGGGCGTAGTGCGCTTGCTGCACGCGTTGTAACGGTATTACATCCCGGTACAGATATTGATCCAGATCCAAATGATGATTTAACCCCACCAGATTTAGAAAATTGTGGGAACCCAGTAATTGGTGACTATATTATTACTTGGTGTGATGAATTTGATGGTAGTGGAACTAACCTAAATGCTCATGGTGTTGATTTAGATAAATGGGCTTTCCAAACAGGGACTGGAACTCAGTATGGTCTAACTGGATGGGGAAATAATGAAGCACAATATTACCTTGAAAGTAATGCCCGAGTAGAAGAGGGGCGTTTAATCATTGAAGCCAAAAGAGAAAATCACGGCAATATGAACTATACCTCTGCAAGATTATGGACTAAACCAACATTTTATCAACTTTATGGACGTTTTGAAGCGAAAATTAAACTCCCAGTTGGTGAAGGGTTATGGCCAGCATTTTGGATGATGCCACAATTTGATGTGTATGGTGGATGGGCCGCTAGTGGTGAGATAGATATTATGGAAGCACGTGGACGTTTCCCAGACCGTTCTATTGCAGCCCTTCATTTTGGTGGGGCTTGGCCTCATAATACGCATACCCATCAAGTATACTATTTCCCAACAGGAAGAACGATTGCAGACTTCAATGTCTATGCAGTTGAATGGGAAGAAGGTATCATTCGTTGGTATGTCAATGACGTACTCATTAAAACCGCAACCAATTGGCACACAGATGGACATACTTTCCCAGCGCCATTTGATCAAGAATTTTATCTATTATTAAATTTAGCTATTGGAGGAAGTTTTGATGGTGGGATGTTACCACCAGATAGTTTGTTTGATGAACCTGTATTAATGGAAATTGAATATGTTAGGGTTTATCAAAAAAATCAAGATTAGCAAAAACGTTGCCTAGGCAACGTTTTTTTATGGTCTTTAAACAAACTAAGTATTGTATATAGAATTTGGATACTATAAAATAATACTTGGGATAAGGCACAAATAAGGGGATATATATGAAAATGCTCGCACATTTATTTAACCAAGATGCCAAAGCTTATCATGAGGCAAGACCAAGTTATCCAGATGAAGTTATTGAATGGGTAGTAACGGTTACCGAAGTTAAAAACGAAGATACAATCATTGAAGTTGGTGCTGGTACTGGAAAAGCGACCAAAAAATTTTTAGAACGTGGGTTAAAAATTCACGCCATTGAACCAGGTAGTGAAATGGCTAAACACTTACTACTTTTTTGTAAAGGGAATATTAGTGTTGATGTAACAACATTTGAGGATTGGTCTAGTGATGACTTATTTCAAAGCGCTATGGTTTTATCAGCCACAGCGTTTCACTGGGTAGATCCTGCTATTCGTTATAAAAAAGCCCATCTTTGTTTAAAGGGTGATGGTCATTTAGTGCTGCTTTGGAACATGGCTCTACCAACATCCATTAAAGAAGAAAAAGAAGCCTTTGAGTATTTGTTTAGTTTTCATAATAAAAAAAGTAATGGTGAGTATAGTGTTGAAGAAGTTTTCTTAGATAGGTACAATGAGATATTAGCCTCTAATTTATTTGAAATTGTTGATACCATTCAATATGAATGGTCAGTTAAAAATACACAAGAATCTTTAATTAAAGGCTTTTTATCACAGTCATCATACTTATCTTTAAGCAAAACAGATCAATTAAATGTAAAAAATAAAATCACTAGTCTTTATCATCAGATAGAAGAACCTATCTTAACACCATTTTTGACTATGGGGTTTATAGCTAAAAAGAAATAACTTAGAAACTCGATATTTTTTAAAATATATTCTATAAAAACATTGGATATCAAATTGTACTTTTATTTACTTTGTAATTTGTTATAATTTAGATTGGAATTTAGTACAGTATAAGTAAATTATTAATATAGAAGTTGTGCGCAATGAATACTAATCATTTTAATCTAATGAAAGAAAAACTGCTTAAAGAATACAATTTAGATCTAATTTCTGATGTGGTTTTGAGTCCTAAAAATCAAATCATTTTATTTTCAGATGTTAAGGATAGAAAAAACATTAAACTAGAATTAATTTCAGGATCTTTAGAAATTATTGGACTAGACGCTGCTTCTGAACTGTGTTTAAATGATTTATTAGCTACATTTGACTACAATAATTCATATGCACTAGTGTCTGGCGAAATTGAATATTTTAAAGCAGTCAAAGATGAAATTTTGGAGTTTGATAGTGAACCTAATGTAACTTTTCCCATCATAACTAAAAAGGGTAAACATTGGATACGCTTCACTGTCATCCCATTAGTAAATCACCCTAATTTAATTACGGTGTTTATTACAGACGTTTCTAAATACTTAATAGAGGATGAAAGTTTATTTCATAAAACCCATCATGATTCTTTAACCAATCTTTTTAATAAGTATACACTCGATTATCATTATGGTGAGCGGTATCAATTTGATAACTTCCATGTATTGTTCTTAGATTTAGATAATTTTAAGGAAGTAAATGATGTTATGGGTCACCAAATAGGGGATAGATATTTGAAAGATTTTTCAGATATTTTAAAACAATACGAATCAAACTATAGTCGTTTTTACCGTATAGGTGGCGATGAGTTTGTGGGCCTTTTTTTTCAAGAAACAAAGAATATATTATCTATCACAAATGAGATTTTAGTTAAAACAAATGAATTATCCATTAAATATAAAACAACCAAACTATCAGTGTCAATCGGGGTTGTGAAAGCTGATTCGCGTGATGATGTGATTAGAAAAGCGGATAAACTTTTATATAAAGCAAAAGAACTCGGTAAAAATCAGTTTGTGTTTGAAGAAGAGAAGAATATTAAATCCTAAACAAAGCCTAATAGCTTTGTTTTTTTATGGGAAAGAATACTTAATACATGATACAATAAATATGAAAACACGATAGATTTGAGGAGATATTATGAAGAAAAAACCTTATATGAAAAACGGTAAACTAGTTAGTACACTAGGATTTGGTGCCTGGCCTTTAGGTAACACAGCACATGGTAAAACCATGTCGATTAGTGAAGGCGTCAGTTTGGTTAAAAAAGCACTTGATTTTGGTATTAATTTCTTTGATACTGCCCCAAACTATGCCCTAGGTAGAAGTGAAATTATTTTAGGGAAAGCTTTAGTTGATTGCCGTGAAAAAGTTGTTATCAATACAAAATTCGGCCATCACGAAGATGACACGATTGACTTTGATGAAAATAAATTACATGCCTCTATTGAAGGTAGTCTAACCAGGCTTCAAACAACGTATATTGATTCAGTTATTTTACATAATCCCTCTCGCGATATACTTCAAGGAAAATCAAACCATTTTAAAAAACTAGATCACCTTAAAAAAGAAGGCATTATTAAAGGATACGGTGTAAGCATTGATACCATTGATGAGTTAGAGGATACATTAAATTATCTTAATGTAGATGTGATTGAGTTATTATTTAATGTATTTGCCCAATCCACTAGAAAGTATTTAGACGAAATAAAAAAACGTGAAATTGCACTTATTATAAAAGTCCCACTAGATTCTGGTTGGTTAAGCGGTAGTTATGCTAAAGATACAGTTTTCCAGGGCATTAAAGCCAGATGGACACCTGAAGATAAGTTACGAAGAGACTGGTTATGTAATCAGTTGAAATCGATAATTAAAAATGAGGCTATTACGCCTTATGCTTTAGGGTTTTTATGGAGTTATGATGCGATTACAACCGTGATTCCTGGTATTAGAACCATGGATCAACTACATGAGCATGTAGAAGCATCTAAGTTTGTATTCCCAAACCATTTAAAGAAAGCGTTTGAACAGTTTTATGATGATTTTATTAAAGATAATCCATTACCTTGGTAAGGGTTACTAGTGTAAATAGAAACAGGAGGTAGTTTTATGAAAGTAGGATTTTGTCAATTTGATATTAAGTATAAAGATGTAATTGCAAACTTAGAAACGATTGTCACGATGTTAAATGAAGTTGACCTAGACTTAGTCGTATTACCTGAACTCGCTTTAACAGGATATTACTTTGAGAATAAAGAACAACTCATGCAGTTATCGTCAGACACCATAAACGGAAATGTTATTGATAGATTAACACAAGTTGCAGCTTTAAAAAAAATGACAATTATTATAGGTTTAGCAGAAGTAAGTGGTAATGATCTTTATAATACAGCCTATATTATTAACAGAAACGGTGTTGTAGGTAAACATAGAAAAATGCATTTAACAAATAATGAAACGATATTTAAAGCAGGTAATCAAGTAGAAGTATTTGAAGTGGATGGGATGAAAATAGGGATTGCAATTTGTTTTGATACATGGTTTCCTGAGATTTTCAGAGTCCTTTCTAATAAAGGGGCAGATATTATTTGTTGTCCTGCTAATTTTGGTGGTCCTTGGACTTTAGATGTTGTGAAAGTACGGGCTTTAGAAAATTCTATTCCTGTTATATTATCTAACCGATTAGGCAGTGAGATAATAAAAGGAGAAAAAGACTATTTTAGAGGAGAAAGCATGGTTATTGATGGGTTTGGGAATCTACTAATCAAAGCCGGTGATCAACCTTATGTTGGAACCGTGGACATAGATTTAAAAGCCTATTCAAGAAACAAATCCCTTATTTGTGATGAAATGATCAATGAAAAAAATAAATATGACAAGCTTTAAGTAGAAGAGGTTATATGAATACACTATTAACGAAACGATTAATTTTAAGATTGTTCAAAGAAGAAGATTTAGAAGACTTTTATGATTATGCCAAAGTAGAAGGTGTTGGCGAAAAAGCAGGATGGCCACATCACAAAAGCATTGATGAAACCCGTCAAGTTTTAAAAGCATTTTTAACAAATAAAGATGTTTACGCCATAGTGTTAAAAGAAAATAACAAAGTTATTGGCTCATTAGGCTTACATGACAGGCTAAATCAAGAAGGCGTTCGTGATGTAGGTTATGTGCTAAATAAAGACTATTGGGGTAAGGGCATCATGACTGAGGCGGTTAAACGCTTAATAAGTTATGCCTTTGATGAACTTCATATGACAAAGTTAACTTGTGGACACTTTAAAGAAAATATGGCTTCTTGTAGCATTATCAAGAAAATGAATTTTAGATTAATAGAAGAAGGCTTATACTATTCAGCGGCATTAAAACAATTTTTTCATGATTTTAAGTACGAATTAACGAAAGAACACTATCTTACTAATATAAATGCTTACAAGGAGTAATGAAATGATTGGTCTAAAAAATGGTGTTGTTAAACTGGAAAGTCATAATTCAGCTTGGATCAATGAAGCCAACCATATGATTCAATTATTAAGCAATATCTTTCAAGAAAACGCCTTAGATATACAACACATAGGAAGTACTTCAATCCCTTTAATTAAAGCTAAACCCATTATTGACTTAGCACTTAAAGTTGATGATTTTTCGTCTGTTAAAAACTATATTAGTGATTTAGAAGCATTGGGATTTATTTATAATCGTCATGCTAATTTACCAAATGCGATGTATTTTAATCGGAAAATCAACAATAAGACGGTTTCAACCCATCATCTTCACGTATTTCATAATGAATCACAAGAGTGGAGAAACCATATATATTTTAGAGATTACTTAAATCAAAACGCCGAAGTAGCAAAAGCTTACGAACAGTTAAAAGAAAAACTACTAATAGCATTTGAACATAACCGTCCTATGTATACTGAGTTAAAAGCAGATTTTATTAAGCAAACAATTAGAAAGGCTCAAGTTTATAACTTTTTAGGAAAAGTAGTAAAGATAAAGATTGACCGTCCTATAGGTGCTATTCACCCAAAACATCCTGAGATTATCTATCCGATAAATTATGGGTACATTGAAAATGAAATTGCGCCCGATGAGGAAGCTCTTGATGTTTATCTACTTGGGGTAGATGAAAAAGTTAGTTCTTATGAAGGGAAAATTATAGCCATTATTCATAGAAAGAATGATATTGAAGATAAGTTAGTTATGGCTCCAATCGGAGTGACTTTTACCGCAAAAGAAATTCAGTTACAAACATATTTCCAAGAACAGTTTTATATTTCTAAGATAGAAACAAAATAAAAAGCCTTAATTTTAGGCTTTTTTAACGATTTAAAAGTAGCGCACTTCGAAATTAGTAAATGATTTTGTGTAAGGAGATTCATGTTTAGTGATATTTTCAATAACACCAGGAGAACTAGATTTAAGTTTATCAAAAAATTCTTTAATAAGTTCTTCTTTTCCTTCAACAACACATTCAACACTGCCATCACTGAGATTTTTTACATAACCTTTTAGTTCATATTTATGTGCAAGGTGAGAAATAAAATAGCGCATTCCAACCCCTTGGACTCTACCAGTTAGTTTAAGATAAAGATTAATCATCTTGTAACTTCCTTTATAGGATTATAGGTATAGTTTACGAAAATTAAGAAAACTAATCAAGTAATCACTATTTTAATAGACGGTTATTTATTTATGATATAATACGGCTGAGGTGAATAAAATGGTAGGACATTTAAAAGATTTACAAAGTACTGTAATTACCCATCCAAGTGCTCAAAATGCATCAATGAAAGTCTTAGTGGGAAATTTTGAAGGTTGGGAAGATCATGTTATGCGTGTGGTTGAAGTAGATGAGGATGGTTTTACGCCAAAACATCAACACCCATGGCCACATATTAATTATATGATTGAAGGTAATGGTGTTTTAATGATTGATGGTAAAGATTATCCAGTCGAACAAGGTTCGTACGCGTTTGTACCAGAAAACACGCTACATCAATTTAAAAACGTAGGTAAAACGCCGTTTAAGTTTATATGCATCGTTCCTAAGGTTGGTCATCAATAAAACTAAATAGCGTTAAAAGAAATTGATTACGTGTTATTAATAACAATAGAAATAGGATAATGATCAGATAAATATTGGTTATTTACTTTTTCTTTATAAATAGTAACCGTATCTATAATGATTGATTTATCCACCCATATATAATCAATTGGGTCGCCTTTAGTTAAATCGCTAAACCCATGAAAGGTCAAATTATCGTCAAAATAATGATTCCAACACGAATCAAGGTGAGGCGATAATATTTCATTAACCTGTTGTGTTGGATGGGCATTAAAATCACCCATTAGAATAAATGGTAGCTTTGTTTTACGTGTAATATAGTAATCTACAATAGTTTTTAAACTATTAACACGAGCAATGTGAGAAATGTGTGAAAAATGTGTATTCACAAACTCATAATTTGTCTTATTTATGGTAAGGGTGAGTGTTGTAAATATTCTAGGGAAGTAAGCATCTGGATGCTTGCTTCCTTTTATATTTGGGGTATTGCCAAACCAAAAAGTTTGTGTGTGTTTTTTAGTATAATTTTTTTTATAGAAAATCGGATTATATTCATCATTTAACGCTCTTGGTTCTCCTACATAAGCATAATTATGTAACATTTTAATTAAGCTTTCTAGCATATTTGGTCTAACTTCTTGAAATCCAATCACATCAGGGTTTTCTTTATTTAAAAATGCGGTTATTGCATTTAAACGGTTTGAAAATGCGTTAACACCATCTTCTAAAACATCAACACGTAAATTAAAAGACATTATTTTCATAGTTTTCCTCCTAGTAAAATTTATAGATTGCGCCAATTATAGCCACATAAAAACACTTCCATATAAGTTATTATAATATGGAAGTGTCTTTTACACGTATCTAATTAGTAAAAACGTTAGTTTAGTTCCATCTTCTTGGATCACCTTTAATGTTTTCTAGCATTTTCATATCTTCATCAGCTATTTCAAAATCTACTTGTGAATTTTCAATGATTCTACCTTCGTGTGTAGATTTTGGTAATGGTGCTGTATCTTTTTGGATACAATATCTAATGCAGATTTGTGCAGGAGATACATTATACTTCTTAGCCATTGATTGAATTTGATCATTTGATAAAGCATAACCAATTGCAAGTGGTGAGTAAGCTTCAATAAAAATATTTTTTTCTTTACAATAAGCGTCTATTTCATCATTGTCTAATCCAATAAAGTAAGCGATTTGGTTAACGTGTGGCGTAATCTCACAGTGCTTGAGTATATTATCGATATCTTTTGGTGAAAAATTAGAAACACCGATGGCTTTAATACGACCTTCTTTGTATAGTTTTTCCATTGCTTTATAAACTGCGACATTACCCTCATCACAATTTTTACCCATTTCACTCCATGGCCAAGGCGCGTGAATCAAATAAAGATCAAGATAATCAAAACCAAGCGCCTCCATAGTTTGTTCAAAGGCTTCAAGCGCTTCTTCATAGCTTTTAATGTGACTTTCAAGTTTACTAGTTACAAAAATTTCTTCTCTTGGTATACCAGAATCTCTAATGGCTTTGCCAACACTTTCTTCATTTCGATACCCAGCAGCTGTATCAATGTGACGATACCCGTTTTTAAGTGCGATAGTTACTGAATTATAACAAGAGTCTCCGTTATCAATTTGCCAAGTACCAAGGCCAATCTTAGGGATATTAGTTCCATTACTAAGTGTATATGTTTGATTTAACGTTTTCATATTTACCTCCTTAATTATGTATATTATATCATGTAATGTAGTTGTAAACAGAATAAAAAAGGTATAAAAAAGTGATTTGTTCGTTATAATGAGGTTAAGGATAAGGAATAGGAAAAGAGGGGTTTTATGAGAGATGAGAGAATTTTAAATGCAATAGCACCATGTTCACTATCATGCATCACTTGCCCAGCTATGAAGGGCGGGCAAATAGAAAAATATTCAAAACAACTTAAAAACATGTTTGAAGGCTACTATGAGTTTCAAAACAAGTATCTTCCCGAAGAACATAAGGATCATGCTGAAACATTTAAAGCGTTTTATAATCATCTAAACAAATATACTCAGGGAAATTGTAACGGATGTCGAGAAGGAAGAAGTGAAAATAGTTGCATAAAAAACTGTTTTATACTAGAATGCACCCTTGATCATGGCGTAGATTTTTGTGGAGAGTGCAATGAGTTTCCATGCGACAAGTTAACTACAGATATTTTCAAGCCCGAAATCATTGATGAATGGATAGAAAACAATTATAAAATAAAAGAACATGGTATAGAAATTTTCTATGAAGAAGCAATTTTACGTTCTCATTACAAGGTTTACAAGCAAAAATAAAAACATTTTATCATATCATATATGATATAACAGTTTAAATAAACAAAGCCAATTTAATGGTTAAATGAATTAGATTTGTTATAATAAATTAAAATCAAGTTGATTAATTTCAATTTAATCACTGTTTATACATTTCCTTTTATCAACATACTTGCTCTTTTAAAAGTTCTCGAATTGTTCTACATTAAAAATAAATAACCTAAAAAAGCATATTAAGGGCGTAACAAAGGGTAAAATCATCGTTTTAAAAAACACGAAATTCGGGGTGGATTTATGGGTAAAGCAACAGTTTTTTTAAGAGAACTAAAAGAAACAAGAACAGTTGACATTTCAGAATCCGATTTAAGACTGGATGATAACACTCAAATTAGATGGCAAAAGATGTTAGACATTTGCGCAGAAATTTTGGAAGTGCCTGCAGCACTGATTATGAGACTTAATGAAAATGATATTGAAGTTTTCATGAAGAGTAAGAACGAAGAAAATCCTTACGAAACTTATAGTAAGGAAAAATATGGACACGGATTATATTGTGAAACTGTCATTGGAAACGATAAAGAATTACTTGTTGAGAATGCACTAGAGGATGAAGTTTGGAAAGATAATCCGGATGTCTCTTTGAATATGATTTCATACTACGGAATGCCTATAAAATGGAAAAATGGTAAAATGTTTGGAACAATTTGTATTTTAGATAACAAAAAAAATACATTTAATAACAAGTATCGAACTTTACTTGAAACGTTTAAAGATAGTATTGAATCTGATCTTGAAAATTTTTTACTTGTTAAAGAGTTACATGCGTTAGCTCGTGTGGATACGTTAACGGGTATAGATAATCGTCGTAGTATTGTAGAGAAGCTTGAATCAATGTTCCACCTATATAATAGAAACAAAGATCCATTTTGTTGTGTTATGGTAGATATTAACGATTTTAAGAAAATAAATGATACATATGGCCATCATGCAGGTGACGAAGTACTTATTGCATTTGCTAACATTCTTAAGACGCGTTTAAGAGTTAGTGATTCAGTTGGAAGAATTGGCGGCGATGAATTTTTACTAATACTTAGAAATACTACTTTAGAAGGTGCTAAGGCTGCATTAAGAGAATTAGAGAAATTGTTCCCTAAAGATAAAATACTTGATCAGTATAAAATATCATTTTCATACGGGGTTGCAGAGATGAATACTGAGTTCAAATCGATTGAGGATATGGTCAAACTAGCAGACAAAAAAATGCTACAACGTAAAAACAAAGTTCTACAGTTTTAAATTATCAAATGATTTTTAATTAGTGGTTACATTTTTTCAATATAAAGGTTATAATTTAACTATAATGTAATCGCTTTTATCATTGAAGTTTGAAAAAATCGTATAAATTGCGAATCTAGGAGGACTTTATTATGGAAGAGTTGTTAGGCACAGAAGTACAGGTAGTTGTCGATCGCCCACTGGGTTGCAAAAGCCCTAATCACGGGAGTGTATATCCGATAAATTTCGGGTATTTACCAAAGTATTTTACTAGAGAAAAACCAATTAAAGCCTACGTAATTGGAGAATTTGATCCAATCGAAGAGTTTACAGGTTATGTGGTTGCGATCGTCAAACGCATTAACGAACCAGGTTGTAAAGTAGTCGTCGCAAAAGAACAAGATAAGTATACGAAAGAGCAAATCGAAGCATTAATTGAATTTAGAGAACGTCATCACCAATCAAAGCTTATTACAGAAAAAAGTTAACTTTAAATTTAGCTCGCAACTCAGTTGCGAGCTTTTTTTGTAATAAATTGTTATAGATTATAGATTATTTAAAATATGGTATGATAAGGGTAAGTATTCGTTTAGTTTAATGTGATAGGAGACTACTAATGGCAGGTTTAACAATCAAAGAATTAATTAAACACGAAAAATTACAAGGGGTTAGGCTTGTAACTGGTAAGTTAAAAGAGAAAAATGAGATTCATAATGTAAATATTATTGATAATCCACACTCGTATGAATGGTTTACAGCGGGTGATTTCTTAATGACAACAGGGTATATTTTTAAAGATGACATTGATAGTCAAAAGACTTTGGTCAAGGAACTAGCAGATTTAAATTGCTCAGGACTAGGAATTAAAATCAAACGATATTGGGATGAGATTCCTAAAACAATTCTTGATGAAGGAAAAAAATACAACTTTCCTATTGTTGAAATTCCTTTTACTTACAGTTTAGCTCAAGTATCTAACATCATTAATGACGAAATATTTCAGCGAGAAAGTTCAGAACTAAAAAAATATAAATATATCACAAAAACATTTAATCAATGTGCATTAGATGGTGGCGATATATGGGAAATCGTTGATATTGCAAAGACATTGATTACAAATCCAGTTATTATGCTTGATAGTAGTTTTAATTTGCTTAGTTATGCAGAACATCATGACAATCCGTTTCCGTTAAAAGATTATTTACCACTAGTTGTAAGAAGTAAATGTTTTCCTTATGAGTTCACAGAAAACATTCCTAAAGATATTAAAGCATTCCCAATAAGCATTAAAGAGGATTTTGTGACTCCGCACGGTTCAATTACATGTAGAATTAAACCGATTATCCACTCAAATACGATTTATGGTTATTTAATTATTTGGGAAACCATTAGAAAAATGGAACGCATTGATTATGTTGCAGTTGAAACTGCATCCATGAGTCTAGCCTTAGAACGGATTAAAACTAGACAAATAGAAGAATCGCGAAACAAGTTAAGACAAGACTTCTTTGATGATTTGTTACACGGTAAAATTATGTCTATTAATGCTTTGAAAAGTTTAGCACAAGTCCATGGAATTAACCCCGATATGCAGCATGTCGTAATGGTTGTCAAAATAGAAGATAGTAAATCTGATGTCGTTAAAACCGTGATTGATTTGATTGCAGATACGGCTTTAAAACATAAAAAAATGGTACATTCATTCTCAAGACAAGGCAATGTAGTATGTTTCATAGAGCTAGCTGAAGATGAATTGAAAGATTTGCCTAAAACAAATATTCGTTTATTTATGAAATCATTGGATGATTCATTAGTGAATAGAATTCCAAAAAATAAATTCGTAATTGGAGTTAGTAATGTTTGCAAAGAGTTTATAAATATTGGTAGATCAACGTTAATCGCATTTGATGTCATTAAAATCTCACCTATGTTAAAAACAGGGAAACGAATTTACTATTTCAGTGATTTAATTAGTTATCATCTAATCGATTCAACGATAGATACAGATCATTTATTAGATTTTTTTCATAATACCTTAGGAGAATTACCCGAATATGATTATAACCACAATAGTGATTTACTTAGAACCCTAGAAATGTATTATGAATGTAATGGTAATATTAGTGAAGCTTCAAAGCAATTATTTGTCCACAGAAATACTGTGATTTACCGATTAGATAAAATTAAACAAATTTTATCTTCAGACTTAAACAATGCTGAGCAAAACTTTAATTTTCAACTCGCTATAAAAGTTTATAAAATCCTTCAATTACAACATAAAAAAGGTGATAGTGCATAATAAAACAGGGGTAAGCAACTGCTATACCTCTGTTTTTTTGTGCATAGTGCACAACGGGTATTTTAATTTTTGGTATGATTTAACCATTGTTAATGGTGTAAATATATGTGAAAATGTAAGCGTTTAATTTATGTGTTCTATCAAATCTATCCTTTAAAATATAGACAACATAGACACTTAACAAAAAAAAAAAAAAAAGGAGAAATACAATGTTTAAAAAGATTAGTTTCTTGTTTTTACTAGCTTTAACTTTGGGATTATTAACTGCGTGTAATACCATGTCCGAAGGTGAATTTGGACGCGCAGATGTTTCATTTGCAACAAGTGGTCAAGGTGGAACATTCTACGTTGCAGGAAGTGGAATTGCAGCACTTACATCAAGAGAAATTCAAGGGTTAAGTGTTACAGCTGAAGTATCTTTAGGTGTTGTTGAAAATGCACGCTTAATGGCTTCAGGAGAAACCGAAATGGGATTCTTATACGGATCAACAGCTTATAATATTTTCCGTGGTGAAGGTGAGTTTGAAGATCAAAATTATACTGGACTACGCGCAGTAGCTAATATTCATGATGGTGCTTTAAATGTTGTTACTTTACAAAGAGATGGATATACTTCAATCAATGATTTAATTGGTAAAACCATTTCAATTGGACCACGTGGATCAGGGTCAGCATCAGTAGCGGAAGAGTTCTTAGGGGCTATTGGCTTATTAGATCAAATTACCATTCAGTATTTAGGATTTAACGATTCAGCTTCATCATTACGTGATGGACATATTGATGGCTTCATTATTGGTGGAACTTCACCAGTACCAGCTTTAATCGAACTTGAAGCTTCCCATGCATTAAACATTTTAGAAATTGAACAAGAATATGTAGATACTTTCTTAGCAGCATATCCTTACCATATTGAATACACCATTCCAGCTAGTGCTTATACTAGTTTAACTGAAGATGTAAGAACTGTTGGATATACAGTTATTTGGGCAGCAAGAGACGATGTACCAAATTGGGTTATTCGTGAAATGTTACGTGTAATGTTCTCAGAAGAAGGTAGAGAATATTTAGTAACTGTACAAGCAGCATTCTCAGAATTATCACCAGGAATCAGTCGTTTTAACTTTATCGATTTACCACTACATGAAGGTGCAATTGAATACTATACTGAAGCAGGATTAATCGATTAATTATAAGAATATAAAACACATTTGAGCCAATATGGCTCATCTGTTGTTTTATAGATTTAATTACTTTAAGATTATTTATTTGGAGGACAAATCATGATTAAAAGACCCAAACTTAGAAAAGTGGACATAGAAGAAATTACAGAGGCTCAAGTTGAACCCAAAACGGTTCGAGGGCTTGTTGTTAAGATCGTTGCAGCAGTATTTGCAGCTGTCTTCTTATATCAAGCAGCGTTTGGTGTATGGCAAGTTCAATTTGCAAGAGGATTATATATCTTTTTTGCATTATTCTTAACGTTCTTATCAAACCCTAGACGTAAAAAAGAAGACCGAAGTAATATTGTTTATAACATCATAGATTTCGTTTTAATTGGGTTAACATTTATTGTTATCGGGTATTTCATTATTTACTTTGTAGATTTTACTATGAGTGCAGGAATCCCTTTAACATCATTACAGTTAACACTTGGAATCATCACAATAGGACTTGTACTTGAGGCAAGTCGTCGTACTGTAGGATTACCACTAGTTATTATTGCTGGGTTATTTTTACTGTATGCACATTTTGGAAATTATATGCCTGGTGCGCTTTATCACCGTGGATATAGTTTAAACCGTATTATTAGTGTTATGTACACTTCAACTGAAGGTATTTTTGGTTCAGTCGTTTATACATTCTCAACTTTTATTTTCTTATTCATTATATTTGGAGCCTTTTTATCAGCTTCTGGTGCGGGTCAGTTCTTCATAGAACTTGCAAAAGCAGCAGTAGGTAGATTTACAGGTGGAGCAGCTCAATCAGCAGTATTTTCTAGTTGGATGATTGGATCAGTTATTGGTTCATCAACAGCAAATACAGCGATTACAGGATCAATCACAATACCAATGATGATTAATCGTGGATATCGTAAGCACGTTGCAGCGGCGGTTGAAGCAGTTGTTTCAATCGGAGGGCAGTTCATGCCACCAATTATGGGTGCTGCAGCCTTCTTAATGGCGGCATTCATTGGTGTTCCATATTTAGAAATTGCACGTGCGGCATTAATTCCTGCCCTACTCTTCTTCTTAAGTATGGTATTCATGGTTTATCTTGAGGCAAGAAGATTTAATTTACGTGGCATTCCTAAAGAAGAATTACCACCACTTAAAGGTGTATTACTAAAAGGATGGTACTACTTTGTACCGATTACGATAATCATCGTAGTTATGGCAAGAGGTTATTCACCGGCATTAGCAGGATTTTGGTCAATTGTAGCATCGTTTGTAATTTCATGGTTCAGACGTGAAACACGTATGACACCTAGAAAATTATTTGATGCATTATCAGCCGGTGGTAAAAACTCACTTTCAATGGCAACAACAGCCGGAACAGTTGGGATTTTAATTGCAGCCATTGCTTTACCAGGATTAGGAATGAAGGTAAGTAGTATTATTATCGAAGTTTCAGGTGGAAGTTTACCTATTGCATTACTTTTAGTTATGGCAGCTAGTTTCGTCTTAGGTATGGGTATGAACGTAACAAGTGCTTACTTAATTTTAGTTACGATGACAGCACCTGCACTTGTACAATTAGGTATTCCTCTAATTACAGCCCATTTCTTTGTATTCTGGACAAGCCAATTATCAGTTATTACACCACCAGTTGCA
Source organism: Liberiplasma polymorphum (assembly GCF_043951795.1). Lineage (NCBI taxonomy): Bacteria > Bacillati > Mycoplasmatota > Mollicutes > Liberiplasmatales > Liberiplasmataceae > Liberiplasma > Liberiplasma polymorphum. The sequence goes on from NZ_JBIOAG010000004.1 coordinate 25,600, forward strand.
TTATCTAGTTATGTTGCTGCGGCCATAGCCAAAGCCGATGTATGGAAAACTGGTTGGTATTCACTCCGTATGGGGTTAGCCATTTACTATATTCCAATTATGTTCGTATTTATTCCTTCATTACTATGGATGGGAACAACAGGAGAAATCGTATGGGCATTCGCAACCACACTCATTGGTGTACTGGCCTTCTCCTCCGTTATGCAAGGATACTTGTTTGTTAGAAATCGATGGTATGACAATGTCTTGTTAGGGATTGCGTCCTTAACGCTTGTTTTAATACCGCTTTGGACAGACTTTATTGGTGTAGCGGTATTAGTAGGAATCATCATTTGGCAAAAACAAAGAGAAAAACAAAAAGAAAAACAAAAAGCTAAAAATCTTTCAACAAACACACAAAGCGCTTAAACGATAGTGATTAGTAAGGAGGGATCATATGATTAGTAGTATCCCAAGACATCTATTTGAAATCGAGGATGTAAAAATTTATAAAAGACATTCTGATTTCAAACATACTGTGAACTTTGCTTGTGATGATGATATCATTGCTTTGCATGATCATTCAAGAGAAGCCTCACCTATGGGAATTATCTTAGAAATTGATGAACAAACATTTGTATCCTTAACACAACCTATTCAATCATTAATCTTATCTAAAGATAGACTACTCATAGAAGATGTTGAGTTTAATAAAGTGAATTTATCATTTACACATCATAACTTAATCAGACATATAGATATATTTGGATTTTTAGATGACTCACACATTCATGACTTAACAGAAACTATTTATGATGAGCTTAAACCACTTGATTTCTTTGGTCCTTCTCTTACTTCTCAATCACTTAATAATAGAATTCACGACTTAAAAAACGCACTAAATCATGAAAAAGACTGCTTTGAAGCAATCTATCATCTTATTGGATTTGGAGAGGGGTTAACGCCTTCTGGGGATGACATTGTGAGTGGGTTACTCGCAGGGTTATTACTAAGTAACCAGTTCAATAAATTTCATGAAATAAAACAACATGTACTTAAAATATTAGAAAATAAAAATGCGACAAGCATTATTAGTAGAAACTTTATTAACTATGCATGCAAGGGAATCTTCATTGAAAGTATCCTGAGTTTACATAGTGCATTGTCCAATCAATTACCTGTTAAACCAATCGTTACACAAATTGGACAAATGGGACAAACCTCGGGTAGAGATTATTTAATGGGGTTGTCTATTGGAATAACATCAGGAGGGAAAAATTATGATTCATAATATTATAAAAGCAAATAGTTATTTTGATTCTGTAACCTTAATGCTTTTTTCAAGCAAGTTAAATGGTGTAGCTGGTGTAAAACAAGCTGCAGTCATGATGGGAACAGATCATAATAAATCATTAATGTTAGCTTCGGGTATTTTAGAAGAAAAACATTTAGATTCAATTACAGCCAATGATTTAGTTATTGGAATAGATGCTGAAACTCAAGTTGCAGTAGATGAGGCAGTATCTGTTTTAAATGCGCAATTTGAAAACAAAAAAACAACTAGTGATACAGGAAAATCTAAACGTGTTAAAAATTTAGATGCAGCCATAAAAGAAGTTCCAGATATTAATATTTCTGTTATTTCTTTGCCAGGTAGATATGCAAAAGCTGAAGCAATGAAATGCCTTAAAAAAGGGATTCATGTCATGCTTTTTAGTGATAATGTTAGCATTCAAGATGAGATCGAATTAAAAGATTATGCGATTGAAAATGGTCTTTTAATGATGGGTCCTGATTGTGGGACCGCTATTATCAACGGCGTTGCATTAGGATTTGCGAATGTGATTCGTCGTGGAAATATTGGATTAACCGCAGCGAGTGGAACCGGTCTTCAAGAAGTTAGTGTCATTATTGATAAACTCGGTGGCGGTATTTCACAAGCACTTGGTACAGGCGGAAGAGATCTTAAAAAAGATATCGGTGGTCGTATGATGTTATTAACCCTTGATGCATTAGCACAAGATGATATGACTGAAGTCATTGGTATTGTATCAAAACCACCTGCACAAGAAGTTATGAAGAAAATCGTAGAAAAAGCTAAAACAATTAATAAACCAATCGTTGCGTGTTTCTTAGGTGGGGATTTAGATGTTTTTAAAGGCACAAACATTATTGGTACAAGCACTTTAGAAGAAGCCGCTTATGCTTTAGTTAAAGTTGCTAATAATGACACTGTTGATTCAGTAACTAATAGTCCACTTTATTTAAATAGTGATGCTTTAGCAAATACAGTGCCAGCATCAAACGCACCTTATATTCGTGCACTTTATACAGGTGGAACACTTGCTTATGAAAGTTTACTGATGTTAAGTAAAGAATTAAGTGATGTGTATTCAAACATTGCTGTAGACAAAAAATATATCATTGAAAACCCAGAAGTATCAACAAAACATACAGTACTTGATATGGGAGAAGATTACTTCACAGATGGTAAACCGCATCCAATGATTGACCCAGACGCGCGTGCTAATCGTATCATTAAAGAAGGACTTGAAACAGATACAGGTGTTATCTTACTTGATTGTGTTTTAGGATACGGAAGTAATGAAGACCCATCAGCTTCAATCATTAAAGCGGTAAATAAAGTTAAAGAAACAAGATCTGATATAGTCTTCGTAGCTTCGGTGACAGGTACGAAAAATGACCCTCAATCTTTAGAACGTAATGAGCAAAACTTAAAAGATGCAGGTATTTATGTATTACCTACAAATGCTCAAGCTGCGCAATTTGCGATTAAAGTTCTAAAGAAAAGAGGCGTTATTAATGGGTAGAGCAACCGATTTATTTAATCAACCATTGAAAGTCACCAATTTAGGGATTGAAACATTTGAAGATACCCTAACTAAACAAAATATTCAAACAGTACACATTGATTGGAGACCCCCTGCAAACGGGAACCATGAAATGGCTAAAATATTAGAAAAATTAAATGATGAACGTATCGAAAAAGCAAATATAGAAGCGTTTAACCGCATTAATGAAAGTGAGCCTTTATTAGTAGATGTAGTATATGCAAAAGATGTATTACCTAACATGACAAAAAACACCATTGGACATTCAGGTCCACCTCTAGCATGGCATGATATGTGCGGACCACTTCAAGGGGCTATTTTAGGCGCAATAGTCTATGAATCATTGGCACCAAGTCTAGAAGAAGCTGAAAAACTTGTTTTAGAGGGTGGCATTAACTTTGTTAGTAACCATGCACTTGGTGCAGTAGGACCAATGACTGGGATGATTACCTACTCTATGCCGTTATGGAAAGTAGAAAACCGTCGTTTTGGTAACGTGGCTTATTGTACATTTAATGAAGGGTTAGGAAAAGTTATGCGCTTTGGTGCAAACGGAGAAGATGTCATTAACCGTTTAAAGTGGTTAGAAAAAGAACTAGCACCAGCAATGAAAACAACCCTTGAATCAAGTGGCCCAATTGCATTAAAAGTTATCATGGCTAAAGCATTAGCTATGGGTGATGAAATGCATCAAAGAAATAATGGGGCTACAAGTTTAATCATTCGTGATTTAATGCCACATTTAGTTAAAACCCAACAAAATAATCCTGAATTACCTGCAATTACTACGTTTATGACAGGTAATGATCAGTTTTTCTTAAATATTGCAATGGTAGCCGCAAAAGCAATGATGGATCCTGTTAAAAATATTCCTTATTCAACCGTTGTAACTGCAATGAGTAGAAATGGAACTAACTTCGGGATTAAAATTAGTGCATTAGGAGATACATGGTTTGAAGCTCCAGTTAACCAACCAGAAGGATTATACTTTCCAGGTTATACTGCAGAGGATGCAAATCCGGATATTGGAGATTCAACGATTGTTGAAACCATCGGTGTTGGAGGCTTTTCAATGGGTGCAAGCCCTGCAGTTGTAAGATTTGTTGGCGCATCTAGTGTTCAAGAAGCAATACAATACTCACTAGACATGCAATTAATTACAGTTGGTTTAAGTCCAAGTTTAATTATTCCAACGATGGACTTTCAAGGAACAGCAACAGGAATCGATGCACGTAAAGTTGTTGAAACTGGAATATTACCAGTTATCAATACCGGAATGGCACATAAGCAACCAGGTATTGGACAAGTCGGTGCAGGGATTGTTAAAGCACCATATCAATGTTTTGAAAAAGCAGTTAATGCTTTATTTAAACAACTTGATTAACTTACAGATAGAAAGATGTTGATGATATGAATATTCCAGTTAATATAGGGATGTGGTTTTTAGCCGCATTACCGATTATTGTATTATTATATTTAATGGCAGGAAAGCAATGGGGGGCTAATAAAGCCGCTCCCCTTGGTTTGCTGATTGCTTTATTTAACGCATTTGTATTTTATCGTGCAGATTTCACGTTAATTTCCTTTGAGATTTTTAAAGGATTTTGGAGTGCGTTTGCCGTATTACTCGTTGTTTGGCCAGCTATTTTGTTATACGAAGTAGTTAGTGAGGCAAAAGCGTTTACGGTATTTAGAAACGGGTTAAAAAAAGTTACCCCAAATGAACTAATTCAAGTGATTGCAATTGGTTGGGTGTTTACTAGTTTCTTACAAGGGATTACAGGATTTGGTGTACCAGTAGCCGTTGGCGCACCCTTATTACTTGGTCTTGGTGTAAAACCAATCTATGCTGTGGTTATTCCATTAATTGGACATGCATGGGCAAATACGTTTGGAACGTTATCTGTTGCTTGGGATGCACTGGTTTTACAAACCAATTTAAGCGAAAATCCAGAATTATTACTACAAACAGCACTTTGGGCTGCAATCTTTATTTGGATCTTTAACTTTATAACTGGAATTGCTATTTCTTGGTTATATGGTAAAAAAGAAGGCGTTAAAAAAGGATTTGTTGCAGTACTTATAATTTCTTTGATTCATGGTGGAGGACAAATTATCCTAACACAAATTAACCAAACACTTGCGGCGTTTATTCCGGCTTCAATTGCCTTAATTGTCGTATTTGCATTAAGTAAAACAAAGCGTTACGGAAAAACATGGAAGTTAGATGAAAGTCCAATCATGAACCGTGATAAATTAGAAGAAAACTTAGAAGACTACCCTAAAGATATGGGCGTTCACCAAGCATTCTTCCCGTACTATGTTTTAACATTTATTACATTATTTGTGTTACTTGTTATGCCTGTAAGAAATTTCTTAGGACAATTTCGCATTGGGTTTTCCTTCCCAGAAACTGTAACAGGTTATGGATATATTAATCCTGGTGTTCAAATGTTTTCACCAATTGCATTACTCATTCATGCCGGGATTTTCCTAATTTTATCATCTGCAATTGGATTCTTCTTTTATTATAAAAATGGATGGATTAAAAAAGCAGGTGGAAAAGAAGTTTGGCGACGTTCTTGGCAAAAAACGATACCATCATCTATTGCGGTAATTGGCTTTATCGTAATGAGTAGAGTTATGGGTGGAACAGGACAAACACTAGTTTTAGCACAAGGAATTGCCGTAACACTTGGTGTTTCTTATGTAGTATTTAGCCCACTTGTTGGATTATTAGGCTCGTTTATGACAAGTTCAAATATGGCTTCAAATATCTTGTTTGGTGAATTCCAATTAACAACCGCACAAATTTTAAATGTTAATGTAGCACCAGTTTTAGGGGCGCAAACTGCAGGTGGTGCGATTGGGAATACACTTAGTCCAGGAAACATTATTTTAGGGACAACAACGGCAGGTATTTTAGGTCAAGAAGGTATTATTTTAAAGAAAATTATTCCGATTGCAGTTAGTGCAGCAATCATTGTCGGTGCAATATTATTTGTAACGATTATACTATGACAACGAAAGAAAGCGTGGTGATTTTATGAAGTCCTTAAATTCATTATTTAAAGCAAAAGTGAAAGTCGCAAACATTGGAATTGAAATGTTTCATGAGGCACTAAATGATCAAGCAACGCCTAGTTGTCAAGTCGATTGGCAACCAGTAGCAGGGGGCGATCAAGCCCTTATTGACATGATTAATTTTATACAATCAGATGAACGTGTAGAAAAAGCCAACTTAGAAGCTGTAAATCGCTTAAAAGATGCACAACCTATATGGGTCGATGTCCAAATCGCTTCTGATGTATTAGGTTTAGATAAACACACACTCCTTCATGCAGGTCCACCGATTCAGTGGGAAGCGATGAGCGAACCGATGAAAGGGGCTGTATATGCAGCCTTAAAATATGAAGGGTTAGCCCATACAGATGAAGAAGCTTATGAATTAGCAGGTTCAGGTAAAATTACTTTTGAACCATGTCATCACCGCCAAGCGGTGGGTCCAATGACAGGGATTATTAGTCACTCTATGCCGTTAATCTGTGTTAAAAATGATAAACATGGTAATTATGCTTATTCAACCTTTAATGAAGGTGCCGGTGATGTAGCAAGGTTTGGTGCATTTAGTGAAAATACAGTTAAAAGACTTAAATGGATTGAAACTGTACTAGCACCAGCGATGAAAAAAGCGTTAACTGTAGGCGATCCAATTAACTTAAAAGTACTCATTGCTCAAGCATTAAATATGGGTGATGAACTTCATATGAGAAACAATGCCTCATCAACGATATTTATTAAAGCAATTATTGAAAGATTAGTAAGAACAAGTGATGACTTAGAAACCCTCACAACGATTACAAAATTCTTAACCACAAATAACGATCAATTCTTCTTGAATTTCGCTATGGCAGCATCTAAAGCCTCATCAGATGCAGCACATAATATTCCTTACTCTACAATGGTTACAGCTATGGCTAGAAACGGCGTAGAAATCGGAATTAGAGTGAGTGGATTAGAAGATTTATGGTTTACAGCGGATGCGGCTGAGGTTGATGGATTATATTTTCCTGGATACACTAAAGATGATGCCAATAAAGACATTGGGGATAGTGCTATTATGGAAACAGCTGGTTTAGGTGGATTTGCGATGGTTGCAGGTCCTGCGATTGTTAAAATATTAGGGGCTGGTACCTATCAAGATGCCTTAAATTATACAAGCGAAATGTATGATATTACTTTATCAGAAAGTCGTGATTTTACGATTCCAAACTTAGAATTTAGAGGCACCCCGACCGGAATCGATATTGTAAAAGTTGTTGAAACTGGATCATGTCCAGTCATTAATACTGCGATTGCAAGTAAAAAAGCTGGTGTTGGTATGATTGGAGCGGGTGTAGCTCGCGCGCCAATGCCAATGTTTAAAGAAGCGTTAGTTACAATGAATAAAACAATAAAAGGAGCGTAAAAAAATGAAAAATGTAGGTGTTTATAGACTACCAATGAACGGACCAGATGATGTAAGTGAACTAAAAAAGTTAATCGATAACAAAACCATCAACCCAGAAGAAATTGTAGCCATTATTGCTCAAACTGAAGGGGATGGATATGCACGTGGATATGCGAACTTAAACTTCGAACTATTATTATCAGAAGCATTAAATACCACACGCGAAGCTGTAACCGAAAAAATCCCAATGTTAATGATTGGATTAACTGGTGGATTAATGAGTCCTCACTATACTGTCTTTACACGTAGTGAAGAACAAACTCAAGAAACAGATGAAAAACGTTTAGCAATTGGGATTGCTAAAACACGTATTTTAAAACCTGAAGAATATGGAACTAAAACCCATGTTTTACTTGTTGCCGAAGCCGTTAAACAAGCAATGAAAGATGCACAAATTGAAGATATTAGTGATGTTCATTTAGTAGAAGTTAAGTGTCCAAACTTAACAGCAGCACGCGTTGCAGATGCTGAGAGTAGAGGACAAAAAGTAGTCAGTAAAAACTTTGCTGAAGCAGGGGCGAAATCTAAAGGGGCATCAGCTTTAGGGGTAGCCGTAGCACTTGGTGAGGTAAGAGAAGATCAAATTACAGATCAAGTTATTTGTAATGATTGGAGCTTAAACTCAAAAGTAGCTTCAACTTCCGCAGGAAATGAACAAGTGGCAAGTAAAGTTGTTTTATTTGGAAATTCGACTAAAGCAAATAGTAAATTTACTATTGCCTCAGGTGTTATGAAAGATACCATTGATGTTCAAAGTGCAGTTAAAACGTTTGAATCATTAGGATTAACATTTGAAAACGGTGCATTAATTGAAAAAGACCAAAAACGTATTGCAGCAGCATTCATTAATGCAGGTGCTGATGCAACAGGTAGTATTCGTGGACGTAGAACAACATTAAAATCAGATTTCTTAGCAGGTTATCAAGGAATTATTGCTAAAGCTGTTATTAACTCAATTGTTGGTGCAATGATTCAAGATACAATGATTTTAGCTTCAGCAGGATTTGAACACCAAGGACCACTGGGTTCAAACTTACTAGCGGTTATTGCTGAGACAGAATAATGGCTAAAATTTTAATAAAAAATGCATTGTTAGATGGAAGTATCGTAGATATTTCCATCAACAACAACCTTATTGAAGAAATTGGTAAAAATTTATCAATCGAAGCCACAAAAATCATTGATGCTGAAGGCAACTTAGTTATTCCTGGATTTGTTGATGCACACTCACATCTAGATAAATGTTTACTTAATCCACGTGTAGCCTATATTGATGGGACTGGACCTGAAAAAGGAAAACTTACCCGTGAACAAAAAGCCCTATTTACGTTCGATGATATTTATGAACGTGCACATTCTATGATAAAGCGTGCAATTGCATCAGGGACACTTGTTTTACGTACAAATGCTGATGTTGATGCAAGTGTAGGATTAAAAGGTGTTGAAGCCTTGCTTAAACTGAAAGAAGAATATAAAGATATTATACATATTCAAGTTGCAGCTTTAGCACAAGAAGGTATTTATTTTGATGATCAAACACAAAATTTACTTGAAGAAGCTATTAAACTAGGCGTTGACGCAATTGGTGGACATACGATTATTAACAATGAAGGGAAACCTCATGTTGATTTCATATTAAATTTAGCGAAGAAATATAATATTATTGCAGAATTTCATTTAGATGAATCAGGTCAAAGACAACATTATTTACTACCATATGTTTCTGATAAAATTGTTGAACTTGGTTTACAAGGCAAAGTAAATGGAATTCATTTATGTACTATGTCTGCTTTAAATGAGGATGAATTAAAAGAAGCGTTAGATTATGTTAAACAAAGTGGTATGACTGTAACCATCGCACCAACTGCAATCAGTACCCGTCAGTTAGCACCCGTTAAAGCGCTACTTAATATTGGAACTCTTTGCGCAATAGGCTCAGACAATGCACGAGATTTCTTTAATCCACTAGGATCATTAGATGTTCGTCATCCAGCTTTAGTCCTTAGTTACGTTCACCGTTTCTTTACGAAAGAAGAAAACGAAGCTATCCTAAGCATGATTACAGATCAAGGCGCAAAAGTACTAGGTTATGAAGCTTATGGTATTAAGGTAGGAAACCGCGCAGATTTAACGATATTACCAGCTAAAAACGCTGCAGAAGTACTATCATATATTGACAAACCATTAAGTATCATTCGTAATGGAAACGTGATAAATTAACACAAAGAAAGGAAGAAGTGTATGAAAATTGTAATTGCACTAGGTGGAAATGCTTTAGGCGATACACCTGAGGAACAACTAAAATTAGTTAAAGAAACGGCACTACCCCTAGTAGATTTAATAGAAGAAGGACATCAACTAATCATTGCACATGGAAATGGACCGCAAGTAGGGATGATTAACAAAGCTATGGAATCAGCTAATCAATATGCGAACACCCCTTTAATGCCGTTTCCTGAGTGCGGAGCAATGAGCCAAGGCTATATTGGATATCACCTTCAAAACGCAATACGTGAAGAATTAAACAAGCGTAACGTTAAAAAAGAGGTCGTCTCACTCGTGACACAAGTTGTTGTTGATGAAAATGACCCAGGATTTAAAAATCCCTCAAAACCGATAGGGGCATTTTATTCTAAAGAAGAAGCCGAAACACTAACTAAGACTAAAAATTATGTCATGGTAGAAGATTCAGGGAGAGGTTACCGCCGTGTAGTCCCTAGTCCTAAACCGGTTGATGTTGTAGAAAAAAACATTGTTCAAACCTTATCTGATCAAGGCGTTATTGTCATTACCGTAGGTGGTGGCGGAATTCCTGTAATCAAAAAAGATCATGGTTATGAAGGTGTGGCTGCTGTAATTGACAAAGATTTTGCTTCCGCAAAAGTAGCTGAACTTTTAAATGCAGATTATTTATTTATCTTAACAGCAATTGATCGTGTCATGATTAATTTTAATCAACCAAATCAAAAAGCGTTAGAGTCGATGACGGTTAAAGAAGCTATGCAATATATTGAAGAAGGACATTTTGCACCAGGTAGTATGTTACCTAAAGTAGAAGCTGCAATATCTTTTGTTGAAAATAACCCTGGTAGAACCAGTGTTATTGCCTCACTAGATAAAGCAAAAGATGCGATTTTAGGTAAAACTGGTACAAAAATCGTTCAGTAAAGATTTTTTAATGCAAACAAATACATTTGTAATGCTTAAACCTGATGCACTAGAACGCAATCTCGTAGATGAGATTATTGATTATATAAAAAGTTTTGGTTTTTCAATTAATCGTTTAAAAGAAGTTATTGTAAATGAAGACAACATTATAAAACATTATGATGATGTTATTAGACGTATCGGTAGAAATACATTTAAAAAACTCGTATTAGATGAGTTTGAGAATAGAAAAGTCATTATCATTGAACTCATTAAAGAGGGTGAAGATGTGGTAAGATTTATGAGAGATTTAATCGGAGCCACAGACCCAGTTTTAGCTAGAAAAGAAACCATTAGAGGCAAATACGGTATTGATTCACTTGCCATCGCTAGAGATGAAAACCGTATGCTAAGAAATCTTATTCACGCATCAGAATCATATGAAGATGTAAAGCGTGAAATAGATATTTGGTTTAATCATCATTTATAAAAAATGGAATTTCTTCTATTTTCTTCCTAAGTGAACCGCTTGTGCGGTTCATTTTTTTTATCATCAACTTGTAAGTATAGTGTTATAATTAATTAATCAGAAGTAATTTGATTACTATTATATTTAGTTAAGAGGTGTAGCATGAAAAATTATCAAAACATTAATTCAGCAGTCATAGACCGATGGGTTGAAGAGGGCTGGGAGTGGGGAAAACCCATTACTAAAGAAATATATCAAGCCGCATTAAATGGCGACTGGGATGTTGTCTTAACGCCAACAGTTAAAGTCCCAAAAAATTGGTTTCCTGATGTAAAAGGACTTAAAATACTAGGGCTTGCATCGGGTGGCGGCCAACAAATGCCAATATTTAAAGCACTAGGTGCGGACTGTACAGTATTAGATTATTCAACAAAACAATTAGAAAGTGAACGCATCATCGCACAAAGAGAAGGTTACCATATTAATATTGTTCATGCAGATATGACCAAACCACTACCATTTAATGATGAAAGTTTTGATTTAATCTTTCATCCGGTTTCTAATTGTTATATTAAAGATGTTAAAAGTGTCTTTAAAGAGTGTTATCGCGTATTAAAAAAAGGTGGTTTATTATTATCAGGCTTAGATAATTCAATCAATTACATTGTTGATGAACAAGAAACGATGATTATTCAAAAACTTCCATTTAATCCACTTGAAGATGAAGCACTTTATCAAAAATGTTTAGACAATGATTGGGGGATTCAATTTTCTCATACATTAGAAGAACAAATTGGAGGGCAACTCCAAGCAGGGTTTAGACTTCTAGATTTGTATGAAGATACCAATGGGCAAGGTAGATTACATGAATTAAATATCAAATGTTTTTTTGCTACAAAAAGTATAAAGGAGTAATTTATGAAGCTTAATCAAACTAAAATTATTTATTATTCTATGGCTTATGTAACAAATATTAATTATTTAATTATTTTAGTATTATTAACTTATAACCGAGTTGAACCATTAGAGTACCCACTTATCCCAATGCTTTATTTCATAATCCCTGCAAGTATTTCGATGCTGATTTCTACTTTTATCATAAGAAATAGTTTGGAAAATAACATAGATATAACTAAAACCATAATTCGTTTAGCAATTATCCACAGTATTGCATTAGGTGGACTTGTTTTTAGCTTTCTTTCCATATTTTAATAACTTTTACCGCATATTATTTTTAAATTAGTCAACAAAGCCATATACTTAAACTAAATAAACTTAATTAAGTCTTTATGTAACCTCACTAGTTTAATGCTAGAAATGATTATGCGTAATTAATATAAACTGTTAATTACGGAAATCATTTAGGAGGGTTTAAAATGAAGAAATTTTTAAGTTTGTTTTTATTTTTTAGTTTTACGTTCATATTAGCTGCTTGTAATGGGTTAGAAGAACCGTTAGCTTCACTAACTATTACCTTTGAATCAAACAGCGAAATACGACTCCATCCATTGACTTATAGACGTGGGGAATCTATAGATTTACCTGCATTAACATCGGTTGGAGGGTTAATTTTTGGCGGATGGTTTTTTGATGAGGACTTAACCTTTCCAGCAACGGATTTAGAAACCCGTGAAGAAAGTTTTACTTTGTATGCAAAATGGGATTATGAAACCTACGATATGATTATTGATATGTATCATTCATTAACACCTAAGCAAATATTTATGAATGATATTGCCTTATTTATTATCGATGATTTAGGCGATTTGCATATTCAATCTAATCAAGAAAATCCGCTTGCACTTGATGAAATGGGTTGGGTAGAAAATACTATGCAAAAAGGTTTTGTTGATCCAGATGAAGACAAAGATAATAGTGTTTTCACTTGGTCATATAATGCCTTTATGGTTCAATCCAACGGGAATGTATATGCCTGGGGTGATAATAGATATGGGCAACTAGGCACGGCCGATAAAGTAAGCAGTAATCGTTTTATAGATATTACGAGTTATTTTGATTTAGACGTTGATGAAACCATTATTAAGTTTATAGGCAATGAAAGAACAACTTTCGCTTTAACTAGTCATGGAAATGTTTATGCTTGGGGAACGAATACGTATAATATGATTAGTGAAACAGAATCGACTAATGCACTAATCAGCCCAACAAATGTTAAAGATTTTTGGTGTGATCAAACTGATCACTTCCTTAAAGATAATGGTCTTTGTGGAGAAACAGAGCATTTTATTATAGATATTGTAGTAACAGATACAAATGTAATGATTCTTACTAACTTCCATAACGTATTCTTATGGGGAGATGATGCAAATCATTGGTTTACTGAAATAGAACTAATGAACGAAAATATTTCAGAAGCCGTTTATATGTATTTTGAAGGCCATATTACGCATATGGCAGCTTCATTTAACACCATCGTTTTAGTAAGTGAAAATAACGAATTGTTAATTTTAGGCGATAAAAAATTAGGAACAGGAAAAGACCACGCTTGGGGTGGTGGGCCAGTTAAAATGGTTTTACCTGATTATTTAGATGACGATGTTGATGGTGATGGCATCCCTACCGTATATGAACTTTATCTTGTAGGTGATACGCTTTTAATCCGATTATCCGATAATACCTTATGGGGAATTGGTGACAATTCAACCCGTCTTTTGGGTGGAAAAAAAGGCTATGATTATTATAAAAGCCTCTCAGAAGTTCATTTGAATTTTGATTTAGATAGTGTAGCCCATTCAAGCCAAGAAGTATGTGCTTTAGATAATGAACCAACATTATGGTGTTGGGGCAAAGGCAGCAGTAAAAGCCTAAGTTTAAACAATGAAATGGTATTAGATACCACCTATAAATCTGTTAATTATCTTGGGGATGAAACAAATTGGCAAGGGACGCTAGAAACAGAAGAAAATTTACAAGCTTATGCTGGTCCAATTAAATGGATGGCGCCAGAATCCTTAATTGAGGCACCATTTGCGCAGTCATATCAATTAGTCACCGTCGCACGATACTACATAAGCGCGATTCCACCTAAAATTCACGGATTAGAAATTACTGCTAGAGAAATTGTTGAAAGTCTATGCAACGCTTACTATGATGATTGTGATGACTCAAACACTACAGTCCATCCGGATGCTTATGATATTTACCTTGCTAGTAATGGAAACGTACGTTGGACAAAAGAAACGCGTGAAAATCAAATGCTTAGAAGTGATGAATAGAAGCTAAATCCTAAGGCATTGGCCTTAGGATTTTTTTATAATGGATATGAAATGCTTTATTTTACGGGATGTAATATAATAAATCGTGTAGCAAAATGACATAGAGGAGGATTTATTGTGATAATAGGAATTCCTAAAGAACAAACGTCTCACGAGACACGTGTTGCGCTAGTCCCAATGCATGTGCCCTTATTAACAAAAAAAGGGTTTGAAGTCATACTAGAAAAAGGCGCTGGTGTAAGCGCAGGCTATTTGGATGATGAATACACTGATAAAGGGGCAAAAATTGTTAATGATATAGAAACACTTACTAAAAAAGCCCAAATCATATTAACAGTAAGAAGCGCTGCGGCTGCATCAAATGGTGAAGCACTAGCTAAACTACTTTCAAAAGATCATATTTTAGTGGGGATGTTAGAACCTTACGCGCCACATGCTAGTTTTGATGCTTTATTAGAACAAAAAGTTACCAGTTTTTCAATGGAATTGATACCAAGGACTACCCGTGCTCAAAGTATGGATGTTTTATCTTCAATGGCAAACTTAGCTGGTTATAAATCGGTTATCATTGGCGCTGAGGCTAGTCCGAAAATGTTTCCAATGATGATGACTGCAGCCGGGACAATTGTTCCTGCAAAAGTTTTTGTATTAGGTGTTGGGGTTGCGGGCCTTCAAGCCATAGCAACCGCGAAACGTTTAGGCGCTGTTACAAGTGCTTATGACGTAAGACCTGTTGTAAAAGAACAAGTATTATCACTTGGTGCTAAGTTCATTGAATTTGATTTAGAAACCGGTGAAGGTGAAGGCGGTTACGCAAAAGTCATGGATGATGCCTTCTATAAAAAGCAACGTGAAATGATGAAAGATGTTTTAAAAAATATGGATGTCGTAATTACAACAGCGAATATTCCTGGTAAAAAAGCACCAATTTTATTAACTAAAGAAATGGTGCATGCTATGCCTAAGGGAAGCGTTATTGTTGATTTAGCTGCTGAACGTGGTGGAAACTGCGAACTAACAAAGTTAGGAAAAGTCGTTAATGAAGTAGGCGTTAAAATTATAGGACCAGAAAATATTCCTTCAACACTTGCATTTAATGCGAGTGCTTTATATTCAAAAAATATTCAATCATTTATTGATAACATGTTTACAAAAGAACTAACGATTAATTTTGAGGATGATATCGTTTCGGCAACACTTGTTACTAAAGAAGGCGCGATTGTTCATCCCAATGCAAAAGAATGGATCGGAGGCAAAACCGCATGACAATTATCTATTTAATTACCATTTTTGCAATGGCGATTTTCTTAGGATTTGAATTAATTACTAAAGTTCCTGCAACACTTCATACACCTTTAATGAGCGGATCAAATGCCATTTCAGGGATTACAATTGTAGGGGCTGTTGGCGTACTCTTAACCCAAATAGCGATGCAAGATGTAGGACCATTACCGTTTATATTAGGCGCAATAGCAATTTTCTTCGCAACCATCAATGTCGTTGGAGGGTTTGTCGTTACAAACCGAATGCTCCAAAAGTTTAAGGGGAGAAAATAGTTATGGATTATCAAGTATTGTATGATGTTAAACAAACGGTAGTTGCGTCGTTTTATTTACTCAGTGCGATTTTCTTTATTATAGGAATCAAACGTTTAGCACATCCTAAACATGCACCACAAGGAAATTTATTAGGGGCTTTAGGGATGTTAATTGCATTCTTAACAGCGTTTGTTGATTTTGGTGTCTTAGTAGATGTTGCAGGTGAAAATATTGTATTTACCTTTGGCTATTGGTATATTATTTTAATTGCCCTTGTTTTAGGAAGTATCATTGGTATATGGTCAGCTGTTAATGTAAAAATGACTGGTATGCCACAAATGGTTGCAATTTTCAATGGATTTGGTGGGGGAGCTAGTTTACTTGTTGCTGGGGTTTATTATCAGTTTAAGTTAGTTACAGAATCTGCTGCGTCATTTGAATTATCCGTTTTAATTGCCACCGTTTTATCAGGACTTATTGGAGCTATAACATTTTCTGGAAGTTTTATTGCCTATTCTAAACTTCAAGGCTTAAAAATAATTCCAGATAAACCCGTTACTTATAAAGGGGATTTAGCTGTAAAACTATTACTACTTGCTGTATTACTTGCATTAGGAGTTTTACTTATTATAAATCCAGCTAATTTATCATGGTACTGGATTATCGTTGCAGGCGGAATTATCTTAGGTATTTTACTCGTTATCGGTATTGGTGGCGCAGATATGCCAGTAGTTATTTCACTCCTAAATTCTTATTCAGGACTTGCTGCAACTGCTACAGGATTTGTTTTAAATAATATTGTTTTAATCATATCAGGTTCGCTTGTTGGTGCATCAGGAATTATACTTTCTGCAATCATGTGTAAAGCGATGAACCGTTCTTTAATTAATGTATTGTTTGGGGGCTTTGGTGGAACAGTTAGCGGACCAAGTGATGACGATGTTTATCAAGGTAAAGTAAAATCAACCTCAGCTGATGAGGTCGCAATGATCTTAAAAACAGCGCAACGTGTTGTGATTGTTCCAGGTTATGGAATGGCTGTTGCCCGTGCGGCTACGCCGGTTCGTTTATTAACTGAAGCGCTTGAAGCCGATGGGATAGAAATTGAGTTTGGGATTCATCCAGTTGCTGGGCGTATGCCAGGGCATATGAATGTATTACTTGCAGAAGAAAGCATTGCTTATGAAAAATTACTCGATTTAGATACCATTAACCCAACATTCGCTAAAACGGATGTCGTTATTGTCCTTGGGGCAAATGATGTTGTTAATCCACTCGCAAGAGATCCAAAGTCTGCGATTGCAGGGATGCCTATATTAGATGTTGATCAAGCACAAACAGTGGTTGTAATTAAACGTTCACTGAGTTCAGGGTTTGCAGGACTTGCTAATCCACTATTTGCCAATGAAAATACTTTAATGTTATTTGGCGATGGTAAAAAAGCAATGGACGATTTAGTAAAAGCCTATAAAGAAGCATAATTTTTATAAAAATATAACGGATAATCGCGAACATTGATTATCCGTTTATTATTTTCTCATGAATTAGTCGATTTAAATCAATAGTATTAAACTCGAATATATCAACTAAAAGCCTACCTTCTAGTTGGCTATCACACGCAATAATTTTACCACCAATTGCCTTGTAATAATTGTTAGATGGTGCGTATTTATGATTGTATATAATTACTCTATGTTTATTAAAATTTAAGTAAACAGGTAGAATTTCAGCTAAAAGTTTAAGAGATATTTGTTGACCTCTATAATCTTTACTTACCCATAACCCATTAATTTCTAATGCATCACTTCCAAACGCATCTTCTGCAAAACTGGCAAAAATAACACCAGTTAAAACAGTTTTATCAAACGCACCGAGTAAGGTTCTTACGTCATTGTGTTCTTTAGCAGTATCCATCCAATTTGACCAAAAGGTAAATTCTTCATCATAATTTAAATGATGAACAAAACAACCGTTAATTTCTTCTTGCCAACACTCGACTTTTAACCTAATCGCATCTTTTAATGTTTGTTTATCTAGTTTACGAATGACCATAACTATACCTCCAACATTATGTTAATTCCATTTTACCTTTCAACATTAGAAAAATACAATAAAAAAAACGTTCGTTATTCTATAAAACGAACGTTTTTTAAAATTAATAGTGGTTTGAACTAAGAAAAGTTGACTTTAACCGCTTCTCTTTGAGTCGCATCTTCAATTTGGAAGAATGGTTCTTGTTTAAAGCCAAACATCCCTGCAACAATATTAGTTGGGAACATTTCAACTTTGGTATTAAGTTTCATAACGGTATCATTATAAAATTGACGGCTGTATGAAATCTTATCTTCAGTATCTTTTAATTGTCCCATAAGTTCTTCAAAGTTTTCGTTTGCTTTAAGTTCAGGATATTGTTCTTGAACCATAATTAAACGACTTAATGCACCTGCTAAACCTTGTTCTGCCTTAGCAGCTTGTGCAACATCTCCAGTTTGTGCTGATTTTGTATACATTTTACGTGCATCTGCGAAAGCTGAGAAAATGTCTGATTCATGTTTAGCATAACCTTTAACAGTTTCTACTAAGTTTGGGATCATATCAAAACGGCGTTTTAATTGCACATCAATTTGACTCCAACTGTTACGAACCTTATTTCTTAATGTAACTAAAATATTATAGTTCTTAATTAAGAAAGCAATGATTAAAATGAATAATAATACGATAGCCCCTAAAATACTATAAACAACAACATTTAAAGCATAAAAATTTACAAATGACATATGAGTTCTCCTCTCAAAATTATCTTATTTTTTTAAAAACTAACGGCTACGACCGCCACCGCCACCGCCACCGCGTGAAGATCCGCCACCGAATCCGCCACCACGACCACCACTAGATTGTCGTGATTGTGTAATTTTACGGGCTGCGTTTGCTCTAGCTGAACGAACCGATTGATTAAAGGTTCTAAATCCTGCACCATAGTAGAATCCTCGTCTACCATAGCCTACACCCATGAATGTACTTTGTCTTGCCATTTCTTCATTCATAGGAAGTTTCACTGTTAATTGCTCCATCACTTTATCCGCAACTTTTAAACTTACCGCAAACACTAAGTAGTGTTCCCAAACGATAATACCTGGCATTGGATAATCTTGGAAGTTTCCAAATTCTGTTAAAAAGCGTTTAAATGCGTCCCACTTTACGAAATGTTCTTGGGCTTCTTTACTACGTCTTTTTTGGACATTAACGAATAAAACGTATAAAACAATATTAGCGATTAATAATATAAAACTATAAGTATTATTAAGTGGGATTGACGAAAGACTTTCATAAATTACGCCACTTAAGAATATAAATGCTAGTAAAATGATTGGGATAATGATCCACATCATCGCTTTGCGTTTTGCAAGGGCTAAGCTAGGATCATTTAAGGTCATTTTTTTAATGACGGTTCTCACTGCGTTTTTAAAGATACGGCCTTCATTTTCAAATCGTTGAGCATTAGCTAAATTAAGTCCTGCAAATCGTTCGATATCTTTTGTACGTACGCGCTTAGTGTCTCCAATTATATTAAAGAACCAATTAATGATTTGTTTTTCATGTGCGAGTAAATCATCAATGTTTTTTGAGTCATCTAAGATGAGTAAGAAATCTGCATCCTTAGAGGTAAGTTCTTGACCTTCATACGACATTGAAATATATTTTCTACGAATTAAATCCAATAGCGTTGCGGTCACATCTTCATCAGAAGATTTACCGAAATGATAATAATAACTCATCTCTGCAGGCGTTTCTTCAGTTGGTAATTCACGTAAATAGTCGCCTTGGAATTGTGTTTCGTGTGACATAAAATATTTTTTCTTATTACGGTACATTGTAACTATAGTTAATAGTGTAACTAAGATAGAAGCGCCTAAAAACACTTGTGTTAACGTGATACCAAGATTACTATAGGTTGCTAAGTTAGCCTGATAATCCATTATGATTGCTTTATTAATTCCATCATCAATAAAGACATTTCTAGGATGAATATTTGCTTCAAATAACTCATTTGGCATAAGCAATCTAAACTCTAAAAATTCACTTGGTCTAACGTTTTCTATATGCATACGGATGTGTGTGTTTGAAACGATTTCAATAGACCCATCAGAGATTCCATGACCCCAAATATATAAATCCTCAGTTGTAAAAGTATTTGGAGGTAAAAATATATTTACGGTCCCTTCAGTGATACGCCCTTCCATATATTCAAACAATACCCAGTTAAGTTCTGAGATATCTGAATACTGAGTCACGGCCCCTAATATAGTATACTCATATTGGAAAGTGAAATTACCATATAGCCCACCATCAGTTTGTGTATCGACAAAAATCGATTCACAGTTACTTCTAACAGGTTCACAAGCAACAGGATAACCCAGTTCATCTAGTGCCCCTGTCCAAGAATAGGCAATGCGCATGTTTGAAGTGACTTCTGTATTATCTTTCCACACACGTACGCTAGCACTACTTGTATCAAATATAGCGGTATTGGTTTGACTATAAGGAAAATTATAGTCATCAGGAAATTTACCATAATCAATATCCCTAAACCTAACCCGTTTTTGGTCACCATAGTACATTTCCCAGCGTTCAATCACTTGCATATCACCTTCTTGGGTGATTGTTATGTTCGCCTCATAATTGTTAATTTTTATTCCGCCCCAATCAAAAATGATTGAGGATAAAAAGATAATGCCGAATACAAGAATAAAGCCTCCAATTATGAAGACATCTTGCTTTTTAAGGTTGTTGCGGTGCCTTGTTGAAAAAGCCATTTAGTTTCCCCCTCTTTAGGTAAATTAGAGATACTCACCTTGATTATACAATAATTTACTTAAGAAAAATGAAAGATTTGTGAATACAGATAAAATTTTTGTAAAAAAGGTTAGATTTTGACAAAAATGCATTTTATTTTATAATAAATACCTAATTATATATTATAATGAGATAAATATAAAAATGTGTAAAGACATATATGGCTTCATTTATCCACCAGATAGTTAATAAAAAACAGGTTTTAAGGAGGTACCATGATGAAAAACTTCAACCATTACTATCCTTATGTTTTATTAATTAGTACCTTTATCTTAATCACCGCTTTTAGCATGTTTTTTTTTTCAGAGGGGACACGTTTATTTGTTGAATCTGGTGAGAACTTGAATGAAGGGTGGACTTATTTAGGCGAACCGATTGAGTCATTTCCCACACGTGTGGATGTTGAAAAAAATGACATCTATACTGTTTCTATTACTTTAGATGAATCATTTGCATTAGAGCGCTATATTTTACTTAGATCGTCATTATCAAATATCAGCGTCACCTTAGATGGTATCATGCTATATGATATGAATTTTGAAGCGTTGAGCACATATGCTAGTATGTGGCATATTGTCCGTATTCCAGAATCGTCAGATGGGTTAATACTAGAGATTAGTTATCAATCCCCTTATCGTGCTATGAGCGGGGTGTTAAATGAGGTTCATGTTGGAACAGATAGCAGTTTAGTTAGATTGATCGCTTCTGAATTTGGATTTAGATTATTTACAGGTATTATTACTTTAATGGTTGGGTTATTACTCATGACTAGTACTTTAATTATTTATAGAAACCAACAAAAAGGTTTTAGTACAATTGGCCTATTTTCTATCTTTTTCGGTATTTGGTTAATAAGTGAATCTAGAATGTTACAATTTTTTACTAGTAATGTCTTTATTTTAGGGTCGATTTCTTATTTTATGGTGGCGTTGTTTCCTATCCCTATCAACCGATTTATCATGCAACATGTAATTAAACATTATGTATTACCTTATAAAATCTTACATGGACTTTTTCACATAAATCTTGTCGTTATTATTTTATTATATCTATTTAATATCTTAGATTTCTTTCAAAGTGCCGTCATCACATTAACACTGCTTGCAATCGCTATCGTTTTGAATATTATCTTTTTAATATTAGAAAAACTGAATCATTCGAGTAAAAATATTGATGATGCGATAAAAGTCTTTTCATTAGTGAGCTTTTTTGTAGTTCTTGAGTTAATTGTATTTGCATTTGGGCTATTTGATTTAACGAGTTTATTCGCGGTTATTGGAGTTATTATTATCATGGGTTATATTGTTTATAATTATATTCGTTTCATTATCGAAAGATTTAAACTTAGTTATGAAAAAGAGTTTTTTGAAAATTTAGCCTATTATGATCCACTAACAGGGGCTAAAAATCGCTTAGCATTTGAACAGGATTTTGAAGCGTTATTTGCGAATGAAACCCTTAAGAACACGTTACGCTTAATTTATTGTGATGTTGATAATTTAAAAGCGATTAATGATACATTTGGTCACTTAGAAGGCGACATTGCCATTAAAAAAGCTTTTACTTTATTAACCGAAATCTTTGGTGAGGATGGAGAGTGTTACCGTTTAGGTGGCGATGAGTTTGCGTGTGTAAGTACAAGCATAGATGATGATTTGTTCAATGTTAAGTTTAATCAATTTATAGCATTTACTGATGCTTATGATGAAGAAACAGAGTTTATCTTTAATTTATCAATCGGAACAGCACTTTATGATGACGCCACTGATTTAAAACCAAGTGATATGTTAAAAAGAGCAGATGATGCAATGTATATAAATAAACAAAGCAAGAAAAAATGAAGCCATTTGATTTAGGCTTCATTTTTTTGATTATACCGTTTGAAGATGTTATAATTTTCACAGTTTGTGTTTAAAGGGGGATAAAGATGAAAAAAATATTAGCAATTAACACACTCTTATTTGTAACACTATTACTAACAGGTTGTGGTTTATTTAGTAAATATACCATCGATTTTGAAACAGGTGAATTAAACGAAACGATTGAATCACTTGAAAATTTAAGTAGAAACACCATTGTTGAATTACCTACTTTAGAAAAAGAAGGCTATATTTTTGTCGGGTGGGAAAGTGATGATGTTGTCTATCAACGTACACTTGAAGTTTCAAAGGATTTAACATTAACACCTGTGTTTGAAAGTGTAACAGAAGCGTTTGAAATTATTGAAATTGATGAAGATTACGCCCGTATTGTAAATTATAATGGGACGGCGAAATATTTGAAGATTCCATATGAAATAAACGGGTATATTATTTCAAGGATCGAGGGTTTTGCTTTTGAAGATTCTAACATTATTGAAGTATTAATTCCTAATAGTGTTTTAAGTGTTCAATCAAATGCGTTTAAAAATGCGGTTAATTTAGAAGTTGTTGAATATTACGGTGATTACGTAGGAACAAGTATACGTTTAATTTCAAGTGATCTTTATGAAGAATTGCTTGAGGCACACAATTGTATAATAGTAGACGATACTTTTACACCATCAAAAGAAACACCGTGGATCTTTGAAGAAGGCTGTGCGATTAAAGAGGTCTATCATATAACAGAAAGCGTGATTGGTCCTGACAATAAGGAATATTTTTCTTATGAAGCATTAATTGATCATAAATACTATAGTCATATGATTATGCAACTTATACATTTTCCCGCTTTTGAAGGGGCAACCAGTTTAAGACGTGTTGTATTACCGAAACAATTAAGGTTTTTTGATACATTAACCACAACAATAGAAGAAATTATTATTCATGAGGATAATCCTTATTTACAATCAGTTGATAACGTGATTTATTCTGCGGATTTAACGATTCTATATTTTTATCCTGGTGGGTTAAAAGCAAAAACATTTGAAATACCAGAACATGTCACGAAAGTTAACATTTCAGCGTTTGGAGATGGCAGTCATTTAGAAAAGGTAATTATTCCTTGTACACTTGACCATATTTCAGGCTCGGCCTTTGCGAATGCCTCTAGTATTAAAAGTTTTGAAGTGTGTGATGAACATACAACGTTAAAGTCAATTAACGGTGTTTTGTTTGAAGATACTAGTGATTTAACATTAATTGCCTACCCTAAAAATAAAGCTGAAAGTCATTACGTGGTCCCAGAAGGAACCACTGTTATTGGTGAAGGGGCTTTTGCAGGTGTAACACGTTTACAAACAATTGAATTTCCAGATGGATTAAGAAGAATTAGCCATAGTGCATTTTTTGGATTTGAAAATATCAAGATAATCGATTTACCCTCTAGTGTAACAAGCGTAGAACATAGCGCATTCTTTTCAAGAACACACTTTTTAGAAACATTGATTGTTAGAAGAGGTGTTGATGATGGTAAGGTTACATTTATTGCAGAATCTGTTTCAAATAATCCTAACTTAGTTGTTTATGTTCCAGATAATAGTTTATCTGCTTATGCCAAGGTAGACTTGATTTATTATTTTTCTGGCGAATTAAAGCCATTAAGTGAACTTAACGAGTAAAGAAGTCTTCGGACTTCTTTTTTTGTGGTTTTAGCGTTTTTTATCGTATACAATAAAGATATAGTTCTTAAGGGGTGATTAGGTGAAGCAATTTGAGGCTAACTTTGGTATCATAACAAAAACTGATTTTGAGTTAATTAAAACACGTAAAATTATCATTATAGGGTTAGGTGGACTAGGTGGGATGATTGCAAATGGTCTTATCCGCATGGGATTTCACCATTTAACACTCATTGACTTTGATCGATTTGAAGAAAGTAATTTAAATCGACAGTTATTTTCTAACTTCGAAACAATTGGATCTTATAAAGTTGATGTTGTAAAAAAGGAATTATTAAAAATTAATCCAAACGCGATGATTCATCTAATAAAAGAATCTGTCTATGATGTGAATAAAGATGTGTTTAGTGATGGGGATTTAATCATTGATGCAGTTGATAAGATTCAAACAAAAGTTTATCTTGAGGCTTTGGCATCTTTACTAAACTGTCCGTTATTACACGGGGCAATTGGTGGTTGGTATGGACAACTTGGTATTGTTTTACCAAAAACTTATCTTTTAAAAGCACTATACCATAACAATATAAAAGGGTTAGAAGATACTTTAAAAAACCCTGCATTTACACCGGGTGTTATTGCAAATATGATGGTATTAGAATGTGTAAAGTTTTTTATAAAACCAGAAGATGCATTAATCAATCAGATATTATCGGTTGACTTACTTAATCATGACTATCATGTATTGATAAAAAGAGGTGACACCAATGGTTAAAGTAACTTTTTATAATTTGCTACGTAGTAAATACCGTATTAATGAAGTAAACGTTAATGCAGGGACTGTAAAAGAAATCATCAATCAAATTATTGAGACTTATCCGCAAATAGCCCGTGATGATTTAATGCAATCAGTCTTATTTATTAATCAAGAAAAAGTCATGCATCTCAATCGTTTAGATGAAATAGTTGAAGAGGGTGACGATATTGTCTTTACAAACTTTGTTGGTGGTGGATAAAGCGCTGAAATTCAGCGCTTTTTTTAAAAAAGTGAAAAGCGTGTTTGTAATGTTTTATAATTCATGATAATATTTTATTAAGAAATGAAAGGAGAAAAAGTATGGATTTGTTTATTGCATTACTACCAGCATTACTTATGATTACACTTGTAATTCTTACTCGAAAGGTTTTACTATCTTTAGGGCTCGGGGTAATATTAGCTGCACTTATTTATGAAAGTTTTTCTATTTTTGGTGCAGTAGGATATTTAGCTTCTAGCTTATGGGGAATTTTAACAGACTTCGAATGGTATATGCCAATTGTAGGGTTCGTTTTACTAATTGGTGCAATTACCGCTGTTATTTCATTAACAGGGGGAATCAGAGCGTTTGCAGATTGGGCAGTTGAAAAAGTCACCAATCCTGTAGCAGCTAAGATGCTTACTTGGGTTTTAGGGATCATTATATTTATCGATGATTATTTTAATGCGTTAGTTATTGGTGAGATATCTAAACCAATCACGGATAAATATAAAGTATCACGTGCAAAACTCGCATATATTATTGACTCAACAAGTGCACCTGTAGTTATCTTGATGCCTATTTCAACTTGGGGTGCATACATAATCTTACTTATTGGCGATGCTTTCAATGATTCAGGGTACACAGCTCACACTGGATTCACAGGATTCTTATCAGCTATTCCGTTTCAGTTTTATCCAATTATTGCTGTATTAATGGTTTTCTTAACCATTAAATACGGGATTAATATTGGACCAATGAAAGAGTTTGAAGAAAAGTCTTTAACAGGCGATGATGTTTCTCGTGTAATGGATGCAGAAGTTGTTCAAGAAAGCGATATTGAAGGAACTAAAGCAACCCATTGGACTTTAATCATTCCGATTGGACTTTTAGTATTTGTTACCATTTTCTGGATGTTCTTAAATGCAGGATTTGTACCGAGTGCATTTATGGATCAAGATATTACCATTCCGCTATTTTTAGGGGGATTATCAGCTTATATCGCAGCACTTGTCTTTGCATTTATTGATAAAGATGTTAAACCTAAAAGTGTTGCAATTGTCAGTGCTAAAGGAACTTGGGGTATGGCAAAAGGCGCTGTGGCTATTTTAATCTTAGCTTGGATGGTGTCTGGCGCGATTCAAGATTTAGAAGTTGGCGGTATGCTTGCAACTATTATTGCAGATTCTAATTTAGCTGCATCATTCTTACCGCTTATTTTATTCATTATTGCAGCGGGTATTGCTTTTGCTACCGGAACAAGTTGGGGTTCATTTGGGATTTTAATTCCGATTGCAGTTCCAATTGCAGTTGCAACAAACCCACTCTTTATGCCTGCGATTTTAGCAGCTGTATTAGGTGGCGCAGTTGTTGGTGACCATTCATCACCAGTTTCTGATACGACTGTATTATCTGCAACAGGTGCACGTTGTACCTTGCATGCACACTTTATCTCACAGTTACCATATGTAGCGATTGCTACAGGTATTGCGGCTATTGGGTATTTAGTCTTTGGTGTTACACAGTTATTAATTGTTTCATATATTGTTATGGCACCACTTGTATTCTTATACGTATACATTACGCGTAAAAAGGATTTACACGTAGACGAAGAAGTCTAAATAAGTTTTCATTCAAAAGGTTGCTAGCTAATTGCTAGTAACCTTTTTTATTTTTATCTAATTAAATTGTATAAATTAGATAACTATCTAATAAAAGTGTTGACATTAGATAAAATGTTGATTATAATAGGGTTATAAAATGAAAAGGAGGGTTTTATATGAAATTAAAACTCTTAAAAAATAAAAACTATAGTTTGTTAATTGCTGGTAAGTTTATCTCTATGATTGGTAGTAACATGCAACAATTTGCTTTATCCTTATATGTCTATAGTGTGACAGGTTCAGCAGCGATATTTGCATCGATGGTATCAATTGCCATATTACCTAGAATTTTACTCTCACCTATTGCTGGTGTATTTGGAGATTGGTTTGACCGTAAAAAAATGATTGTCTTACTCGATTTTATAAATGGAATGAGTTTAGCAGTTTTTGCTTATATATTTATGATGAATCAATCCTTAAACCTAGGCCTTATTTATGCATTAATTATTATATTAGAAGCGGGTGAAATTTTTTACGAATCTTCCTCTGCAGGCATCATTCCTAGTATCGTAGAAAAAGATGATTTACTAGAAGCAAAATCTTTATCTGTGTTAATAATCAGTATTGGTAGATTATTATCACCAATGCTTGCAGCCGTTATCTATGGATTATATGGATTATTGTTTATTTTAATACTTAACTCAATTAGTTTTTTAGTATCAAGTTTTAGTGAACTATTTATAACCGTCCCTAAAAATCATAAAAAACCTGATCAAATTAATGTAAAATCATTTTTTGTAGATTTAAAAGAAGGCTTTAAAATTATTAAAGAAAATAAATTTATATCAACGATTATTTATTTAGGAACCATATGTAATTTTGTTGTTGCCCCATTTTTCACAGTAGGGTTCATTGTAATTATTAAAAATGTTTTACAAGCAAGTGATTTACAATTTGGAATCTATCAAACTGTTATAGGATTATCCATGATTTCAGCACCCATTCTTGTATCTGGTTATATCAAACGATTTGATATCGCAAAAGTTTGTTATTTAGCATTTACTACAATGGGATTATTAATCATTATCATGGCATTTATCGCATCAAATGTATTTTTAACTCAATTCAGTTCAAATCTAGTTCCATATGTTATTTTAATGGTATTATCATTTATTGTTGGGATGGTTGTTGGGGTTATAAATATTACCATTGGAACCTTGTTTGCAACGGTTGTCCCACTACATGCAATGGGAAGAACTTCTTCTGTTATGAATTTAATGGTTGTCTTATTCATTCCAGTAGGACAGTTACTATTTGGATTTATGTATGATTTTATTAGTGTAAGCTATGTTATAATAATGAGTGGAAGTATTTTATTAATTGGTGTATTTATCTTTAAAAATACCCTATTAGCCTCTACAAAAGAAACAGAAGAAAAACTTCCTAAGAAAGGAGCATTAGTCCATGAAGTTTAAATATTATGAGCATGAAAGTAAATTGTTAGATCTTATGCAATTGCCAAGACTAATGTCTATTGATTCACAGAATAATTCTAAAGAAGAACACTTAGAAAAAGAAGAAGTGTTTAGTAAGCTAAATCAACCGTTGTATGAATCAATGAAATCATTACAAAACAAACTTGAAAATTATAAAAATGAAATTGAAATGTTTTATGCGAGTGAGTTTTTAAGTAACTATGATTTTTTTAACTTAATCACAAAAATGTATCCAATTAAAGGCTTTAAATCAATAAGTGATTATTGTGATGAACTATTAAAAGTAGATAAAAACGTATTGAAAGAAGCAATTATATATGCCATATTATCAATTGAAGATGAAGATGAAGCTATCAACAACGCGCAAAAAAACGAAGCTGCAAACTTAGTCAAACATCAAGAAACACTTTTAACATTTGTAAAAGAACTCCCAACAACGCACAATTATAAATGGCAACTATTAATTATGCTAGAAGATCCGTTAAATCATGTTATGAAGTTTAAAGCGCTTATGGAAAAGTTAGAACCTTTATACATTTCTACATTTGAAAAACATTATCCCTATTTAGAAGACGTTAAAAATTCAGTAATTAAGCGTTTAGAACAAAACACAGCAGAATCTTTTGAAGCACTTACGTATCATTTGATTAGTAGTGACATGTTAAATAAAGAAGAAAATAGACTGCTTATTTCACTTGTATTTCCGTTATCATTTATGATGAAATCAGATCTTCAAGATGATTACATCATTTGGGGGATTGAGATGGAAGCAGGATTTAAACAAGTAAGCATGAACCATGAAAACAGAATTCAAAAACAAACCCAGGTTTTTAAAAACTTATCTGATAAAACACGTTATGAAGTTTTAAGACTTATTGCAAGTGGCATTACTAGTACAAAAGATATCGCAGAACGTTTAGGCGTATCAAGTGCGACGATTTCTTATCATATTAATGCATTTTTAACCACTAGTATTCTCAAACTAGGTAAATCAAAACATAAACGTTATGAAGTAGATTATGATAAATTAGATGAATATTGGAAAAATTTTATAAATGATTTAACAGGTAAAAATCCTAGAGCTATTCATTAAATCTGAGGCAACTCAGATTTTTTGTAGAGAAAGAAGGCTGTTATGTTTAAGAAATTAATTGAGCGTTACACCCCTAAATGCGAACAAGAAGTAGTTGATAAAGCATTAATCTTATCATTTATCGAACGCAACCCCGATTGTATGTACCGTGAAAACTTAGTTGCTCATATCACCTCAAGCGCGTTTGTGGTGAATCCTGAAATGACAAAAATGCTTTTTGCACACCACAATCTATATAATTCTTGGGGTTGGGTCGGGGGTCATAATGATGGAGACGAAGACTTGCTTCATGTTGCAATTAAAGAAACGATGGAAGAAACCGGTTTAATAAACGTTACACCATTTAGTGAAGAGGTTTTCACTATTGATGTGATTTATGTAGAAAATCATATCAAACATGGAAAGTATGTCCCTGATCATTTACATTTAAATGTTGCATTCTTACTGCTTGCTGATGAAAGACAAACTTTAAGTATAAGTGTGTTAGAAAACTCTGCAGTTAAGTGGTTTGAAATAGAATCGATATTAGATTTTGTTAGTGAACCAAGAATGATACCTGTTTATCAAAAAGCACTAGATTCAATTAAAAATATAAGAAAAGGGGCTAAATTTTAGCCCCTTTATTTTATGAGTTTGAAATTGTTTGAAATTATAAAATCAACTGTTGCATTTTTCTTAATGGTTTCAACCGATAAGTTAAATAAACTAACATCAAATTCTTTCAATAGTTTTGCTTCTTTAAACATGTAGTAATCACCGCCACCACTAGCGCGGTAGTTATTAATGACTAGAGTAAATTTATCGCTATCGGTGATAGTTTTACCCTCAAAAGTTAACTCTATAAGTCGGTTATATTTTGGTTTTTTTAAATCAGCCGTATAAGTAATCCCATCATAAATGTCATAATTATAATGTTCTATTTTTGGATAAACAAAACTTTTATCAACAACGATATCATCATTTTCGATGGCGAAGTATGTCAGGGTTTTTTCTAAAGCTTCTCTAAGTATTTTTCCTGTGACTTCCAGTAATGAGAGAGTATTAGGGTAAATAAAGTTTGCAGCGATATCTCTTAAACAAATGACATCTTTAAATCCCGGGGCTTCATTAGGAAGTGATGCAGCAGAAATCTGTGCGCCACTGAGTTCAAGTTGCATACGGTTAATCCATTCAAAGAGTGGGTGTTTGGTTTTTCTAGCATCTAGTTGATTCTTTATTTCCATATTTAAAGCAGTTTTTCCAACGGGTGTATCAAGCCATGATTGTGTTTTGTCTTCAAGAAGTTTTAGTTGGTCTAATAAATCGGTATCTTCTTCGTGATTTAGCTTAAATAGTTCTGCTTCATGCTTAAAAGAACTATCAGAATTAAAGGTAATGGTCAACCGACCAGCATCTTTTGCATTCGCTGAGGTTTGTAGTATCCAAGTCTTATCATTAAATAAATGAGTAGTTGGAACATGTTGGTGTCCAGTTAATAAAGCATCAATTCCATCAAGTGAAGCAATAGCATACCCAAGATTTTCTTTGGTATCCCTACCAATCGCTTCTCCTGTAGATAAATCTTTCTCAAAACCACCATGATAAAGAACGATTAAATAATCAACCGCAGCTCTTACTTTAGGAATGAGTGCTTTAACCGTATCATAGGCATTTAAAAACTGAAGGTCTAAAATGTGATCTGGCTTTTCCCAGTTAGGAATATATTGAGTTACAACCCCTATGAGTCCTATTTTTATATTACCTAGTTCAACGATTTTATAGGGTGTATAAATAGGCATTAAATTATGATCAACAACATTCGCACAAATAATTTCTGCATTTAAGTTATTGCTCACACTTTTTAAAAAATCAAATCCGTAATTAAAATCATGATTCCCAAGATTTATGAAATCATACTTTAAATGGTTAAAAGCTGTGACGATTGGATTTTGTTCATTTGGTGCAAATTGTCTATGGTAATCAAGCAAGACATTTCCTTGTAAAAAGTCACCATTGTCAAGAAGTAAATAAGGTGCATCAAGTGTTTTTAAGTAACTTGATAACCGAGTTAACCCAAGAGATTCTTTTTGATTGGCAGCGTAATTTGTGCCTGTGATTTGACCATGAACATCAGAAGTATATAAGATATGTAGTTTCATTGTTTCACCTCTAGTTTGTATGCGATACTTCATTTTAACATGTTAAGTGGTCAAATGATGAAAATTGAATTAACAATTTTCATAAATTCTTTATTTCAAAACTAATTTTCGGTGATATAATCATATTGTAAGAAAAAATAAAATAACCACAAATTTAGGAGGAAATATGAAGAAGTTATTTTTAGTTTTAACCGTTTTTATGGTAGTTTTTTCACTAGCAGCATGTAGAAGAGATCAAGATGACATGAAAATTGACACATTAACAGTATTCTTTGTTCCATCTAGGGACGCTCAGTATATCTTAGATACTACTGAACCTCTAAAAGCACTTCTAAAAGCAGAATTAGAAGCAATGGGTTATGAAATTGGTGAAGTTGTTATTCAAGTAGGAACTTCATACGAAGCAGTAGGTGAAGGTATGATTGCCGGAACTGTAGATGTTGGGTTCTTACCTGGTGGGACTTACGCGCTTTATTCAAGAGATGGTGAAATTGATGTTATCTTAGCAGCAACACGTGCTGGTTTAACTAAAGATTCTCCTGATGCAAAAGATTGGAATGATGGATTACCTACAGAAGGTGACAATGACAATCAAGTTACTTATTATAGAAGTTTAATCGTTGCTGGTCCAAGTGCAAAAGGTCAAGAGTTAGCTGATAAAGTTAACGCTGGAACTGCATTAACTTGGGAAGACTTAAATAGTGCAAACTGGTGTGTACAAGGTGCAACTTCTTCAGCTGGTACTGTTTATCCTGCAGTAAGACTTTACAATTTATTTGGTAAAAAAGTAACTGACTTAGCAAATGTTGTAAATGCTGGTGGATACGGAGCTTCAATGAGTTCACTTGCAGCTGGTAACTGTGACGTTTCAACTATTTATGCAGATGCACGTCGTGATTACGCAACACAATGGACTACAGACTTTGGTCGTCCAGAATCAATTTGGGTAGAAACTAATGTTATTTTAGTAACAGATGGTATCTTCAACGATACAATTTCAGTTTCTAATTTAACTGTTAACGATGCATTAAAAGAAGCTTTACAACAAGCATTTATTAATATTATTAATACCCCAGCGGGGCAAGAAATCTTTGAAGTATACAATCACTCAGGTTACCAAGTAGTTACGGATGCTGATTATGAAGCAGCACGTATTGCTCAATCAATTATTTTAGGTGAGTAAACTTTAAGATTTATCCTTTAAAGTTATATACTATGTGGGGCTTGTCTTCGGACAAGTCTCATTTATTAGGAGAGATTATCCATGATTGAATTTAAGAAAGTCGGCAAAATATATCCTAATGGAACAGAAGCACTTAAAAGTGTTTCTGCAACCATTGAACAAGGTGAATTTGTTGCGGTAATAGGACTCAGTGGTGCAGGAAAATCAACACTGATTAAACTAGTTAATAAAATGCACGGAATAACTTCTGGTGAACTTGTCGTTAATGGGATTAGTGTTGACGAAACATTAAGAGGAAAGAAGTTACGTCGTTTTAGAAGACAAATTGGAATGGTTTTTCAATCGTTTAACTTAATCGGAAGAACGACAGTTATTCGTAATGTGCTAGCAGCACGTGTTGCAGATATGGGCTTTTTTCAAAGTTTATTTGGCATTTACTCTAAAAAAGATAAAATTATTGCTTTAGAAGCATTAGATAAAGTAGGAATTTTAGAAAAAGCTTATTCTAGAGCAGATCAATTGTCTGGTGGACAACAACAACGTGTAGCCCTAGCTAGAACGATTGCACAAAATCCTAGTATTATTCTTGCAGATGAACCGGTGGCATCGTTAGATCCAATCACAGCAAACACTGTGATGAAAGATTTTGCACGCGTTAATAGAGATTTAAATATTACCGTTGTTGCAAATATGCATCACGTTGACATGGCTTTAAAGTATGCTAGAAGAGTAATAGGTATACGTGATGGGAACATTATATTTGATGGCCCATCAAGCGAAGTTAACGAAAATTTATTAAAAGAAATTTATGGACGTGATATCACGGATGAAGATATTATGTTCAAAGCAGAAGATCATGAGTCAGAACTCTAAAGAAAATAAATTTTCTAATTTTTTTAAGAATAAAACGATGCCATTCTTAAAAAAAATTACCACACAACCAGAAGAATTAAGAACACATACATTAACAGATGGAACAAAGGTAATAGAACCATTTTCTTATGTTCCAATTACATTGTTAATATTATTTATTTTAACTGTGATATCATGGAATGCAACTAATATTAGATTGGATTTCTTGTTTTCAAGATATAAAAACTTTTTTACCGTTCTTGGTCGTATGACTAGTCCAAGATGGCGATATTTTTACACTGCTTATGGCCCGATGATTGATACGATTCAAATGTCTTTTTTAGGTAGTTTAGTTGGCGCTTTACTTGCGTTACCTGTAGCTTTTTTAAGTGCTAGTAACATTAACAAAAACAAGTACACACTTGGATTAAGTAGAGTACTTTTATCACTAGTTAGAACACTACCAGTACTTGTTTACGCGGCGATTTTAGCTTTAGCGTTTGGTTATGGGGTATTTCCAGGTACGGTTGCGATTGCAATATTTACTTTTGGGATATTAACCAAAATGCTTTACGAACAAATTGAGACGATTGATTTAAGTGCCTATGTTGCACTAGAAGCAACAGGAGCATCTAAACCAAAAGCATTTGCGACGGCAATTATTCCACAATTACTTCCTTCATACTTGTCTTATTCCCTATATAGTTTTGAAATTAACATCCGCTATGCAGCGATTTTAGGGTATGTTGGTGCAGGGGGAATTGGGTTATTATTTGATGACCGTATGGCTTGGAGACAGTATCAAGATGTTGGGGTTTTAATTGTTATGATGTTTGCAGTAGTTTTAACCATAGAGTCTTTATCTCGTTACTTTAGAAGGAGGCTTGTATAATGAAACAAATTTTAACTGTTGAAGAAATGTATGAAAAAGCACCAAAACGTATTGTACAAGTCACTTTAACAATTATCATATTATTTGGTCTTACAATTTGGAGCGCTAGTGCCATTAAAATCCCTACAGTAAACCAAAGTGGTTTAGCAATTATAGGGTCTATTTTAAAAGCATTTACCACACCAAACTGGGATTGGTTACTTACATTAAGACCAATTGGAATTCCTTATCAAATGTTAGAAACGGTTGCTATTGCCTTCTTAGGTACAGCACTCGGTGCAGTTTTAGCTATTCCTTTAGCGTTTATTACTGCAAAAAATACTTCAACATGGTTTTTCTCTTTAATTGGTATCTTATCTGTTACGATGATTCGTACATTCCCAGTATTTATATTAGGGCTTATGTTTATTCGTGTGACAGGTCCAGGACCTTTTGCGGGGGTTATGACGATCGGTCTTGCATCGATTGGAATGATGACTAAACTTTATGTTGAATCGATTGAAGATATTGATAAAGGTGTTTTAGAAGCGCTTGATGCAACTGGAGCAACCTTACTCCAAAAAATCCGTTATGGGATTATACCTCAGTTAAGTGCAAACTTTATTTCAAACTCAATTTACCGATTTGAAATCAATGTACGTAATGCGACCATCTTAGGTCTTGTAGGTGCAGGTGGTATTGGTTCAACCCTTATTTGGGCAATGAATGCTTATCGCTGGAAAGATGCATCTGCGGCACTTTGGGGGATCATTATCGTTGTATTAGTCATCGAAGTCATTTCTACAAAAATTAGGAAAAAAATTACTACAGGCGAATAAAAAAAGGTTAGCCCTTCAAATGAAGTGGCTAACCTTTTTCTATAAAAATTATCCTGTGATTAATATTCTAATCCAGTTTAAAAATAGGATACTTGCAGGTATTAATGCTACAATACCAAGGACTGGTGAGTTGTAATAACGTTTTTTAATAATGATATCTGCAATACATAGTAAAACAATTAATCCTGTAAAGATAACCATGACTACTGGGTAATTAATTACCGGCGTAAATAACAAAATGAAATGAACCAAAATCATACCTAATGCGAATGCTGCCATAATAAAACCTCCTAATCTAAATCGTTTAATAGACCAGTCGATGTTTGAATATTTAAGATGAAAAACTTCTACACTTAGGGTCATATATGACAAACTATACCATAGTTATACGTATTAAGATATGAATATTTTATAGGATGCACCTATTTAAAACTATAATACTTTTTTTTAGCAAATAAATTGACATTTCTTAAGAAAAAATGTACCCTTATCTAAGCATGCTTTTTAAATAGAAAAATAGGTGATAAACATGAACATTGAATTTGAATTAAAGCGATTATTATTTGTAACAATGGGAACAGTTTTATTTGTTGTAGGTATTAGTTTCTTTATTGTACCAGCATCGTTAATTCCTGGTGGACTAACCGGGTTTGCGACATTAACTCAATATGGGTTTGATAAATTAGGTATTTACCTTAATTTAGGGATAATTGTGGTTATTTTTAATATTCCAGTTATGATTATTGGGTTAAAAGGAATCTCAAAAACATTTGTTTATTATTCTGTTTATTCAATTCTTTTACAAGGGATTTTAATGGCGATTTTTGACAACCAACCAAATATTTTTGGGACCGATATTTTAGCATCAAGTATATTTGGTGGACTAGCAGTGGGACTAGGTGCAGGCATTACCTTAAAATCCGGTTCATCCTTAGGTGGGATGGATATTTTAAGCCAATACTTATCCATTAAATTTCAAATCAGTGTTGGCTATATTAGCGTATTAGTCAATGGCGCAATCTTAGCGATTGCACTATTTATCTTTGAGCCGCAGTTTGCTTTTTATACGCTCCTTGCATTTGTGGTAGCCAATTTATTAGTTGATCAAATTCATACGGCTTATAAACGTGTCCGCCTAGATATTGTAACGAGTAAGGGAAATGATTTAAAAACGGCTTTAATTGAGCGTTTTATTAGAGGCATTACCATTACTGAAGGTGTAGGCGCATATACGGGTCAACATCGTTCAATATTATGGATGGTCACTCAAACCCATGAGGTTTACGATATAAAAAAAATTGTGTTAGAAATTGATCCAGATGCATTTATCACAATGACGCCTGTTAAACATTTAAGCGGTAAGTTCAACCGTGTTGTCATGAAATAAAAAATAACGCTTATTCAAGGCGTTATTTTTTTTATTGTTTAACGTGGATATAAATCGCCGATAACATCGGTTTCAAGCATTGCTCTACGTTCTCTTTGAGTATTGATTAAAGAACGATAGTGCTTTAAATTTTTTTCAACATTTTGAATCATTGAATGAATGTATTGCCAAAACGCTTCTTCATCACCTAATTCGTCTGATACTGTGACATCAAGTGCAAATAAATCATCACCTGACATGTTAAAATGATTGTTTTCTGGAATATGATGAAAGTAAAGTTTTTCGTTTAATGATGGTATAAATTCAATGGATAATTGTTCAGGATATTTTTTTCTAAGTAAATAGGTCCCATCACTGATTACGCGGTATTTTACAATAGGGAAGTCATAACGGTCTAAGACTGTTTTAATTTCTTCGGGTAGTGAAGCGATATCTAGTCTCATGACTGAATGGTAATCCATATGTAGTGTATCGACAGATGCTTTTTGAAGTTTTCTAACTTCTTTACGCGCTGTCTCCCATTGATTAAAGTCATACGTTGATAAGCGTTCTAAGTTGTTAGGAATATCTGTTTTTTTCAAACGGAAATCTTCATCGAAACTAATTTTTTCAACGACAATTTCTCCTTTTGCTTGAAAACTTTCTTGATGCGTTTCTTGGTAATAGCGACCATATTCTTCGTGGTTTATAAAAAATCGTTTTAATATTGTGCCATCTTCAATGATTTCAATTAAGCTAAATCCTTGTTCTGTGTGGTTATATTGTTTCCAATAAATCACTCGTGCTTGCATCGTCTTGCCCCTTTCAACTAATTATTCTTACTTTAGTTCATTATAACACTCGGTTATTTTAATGTCCTTAAATATACATTTTATAAATAGTGATACTTTTTATTACGAACTAATACTTACATAATTATGTTGATTTAAGCGTAAAGGTTTATTACAATGATGGCTGAGGTGTTAAATGATGTCAATAGAAGCGTATATTATCTATTCAATAGCTTTTTTGTTAACTGGTGTATCTTTTTTAGTCGATAGAAAGAAAACAAAATTAGGGATAATTAAAGGCTTTAAAAGCTTTATGCGATTAATGCCGGTTTTACTCCCACTGTTTTTATTTATAGGGATCTTACTTGCGATTGTGACGCCTGAGTTTATTTCTAGTATTTTAGGTGAAGAAAGTGGCTTCTTTGGGTACTTTTTTGGGATCGTAGTCGGTAGTATTACATTCATGCCACCATTTGTGGCTTACCCTTTAGGACGTGAGTTACTAGAAGCGGGTGGGGCGTACCCACAGGTTGCTGGTTTTTTAGTCGCGTTAATGAGTGTTGGCATTGTTTATTTTCAAGCTGAAAGTAAGTTCTTTAGTGTGAAGTCTGCGATATTTAGAAATGTAGTAAGTATTGTTGGGGCGATTATTGTAATTTTTGTTGTAATGGTGGTGTACCGATGAAAACGATAAGACAAAATAAGTTTTTAATTATTTCACTAGTAATGCTTGTGATTATTTCAATTGTCGATATACGTTATACGTATAAAGCATTTGATAATGCGTATAATCAAATCATAAGTATGTTGATTATTGTGCCGCCGATATTTATATTAATTGGATTATTTGATGTATGGGTACCAAAAGAAACGGTTATTAAACTAATGGGAGAAAAATCAGGAGCACGTGGCATGTTTTTAGCGTTCTTTTTAGGCGCATTTAGTGCAGGACCCACGATTGCAGCGTTTCCGCTTGCAATGATTATGTTAAAAAAAGGGGCTTCATACAGTAATGTTATTTTCTTTTTAATGGTTTGGAGTTCACTCAAACTACCGATCGTATTTTATCAAATCACAACCCTAGGGTTGAAATTTTCCATGGTGATTAACACTACGATGCTTATTGTGTTTATAATAAGTGCGTTATTAACATCATTTATATTTACTAAAGAAGAAAAAGAATTGTTTCATGAGAAAGCATTAAATTCATAAAGCCTAGTAATAGGCTTTTTTAATATCTTAGACTCATAACGACTAAAATTATAGCGTTGTGTGGTAAAATAAAATCAAGATTATCTAAAAGGTGGCTATTAAAATGAAAGAGCGTAAAGTAAGACGTCATGATATTTATCAAGGTGATTTTATTGATGTTTATATCGATGATGTATTATTAGATAATGGGATTGAAAGTAAACGAATTGTGGTTGAACATGTAGGCGCTTCAAGTATTTTACCTATTACTAAAGATCAAGAAGTTATCTTAGTTAAACAGTACCGCTATGCGATTCAAGATTATACGTTAGAAATTCCTGCGGGGAAAAAAGATTTTAAAGCTGAAGACGGACTTGCATGTGCGATTCGTGAGATGGAAGAAGAAACTGGTTATGCATCTGATCATATTCAAAAGATTACAGAAATTTACTCGGCTATTGGCTTTTCAAATGAAGTTGTAGAAATTTATGTGGCTTATGAAGCGTATCCTTTATTAGAAAGTAAAAACGGGGATGAAGATGAATTTATTGAAATCGTTAAGATGCCATTAAGAGAAGCCATTGAGTTAGTAAAAACAGGTATTATAAAAGATGCTAAGACGGTTGTGAGTATTCTTAGTCTTTCTTAGGATAATATTTAGTCTTGATAAATTATCTAAACGTGTTATAATAAACGACGTTAAAAATACAAGGAGATGAACCCTATGAAACGTTTCTTGTTGCTACGCTACAAGCTATTTATGGTGCTTTTAGTGTTTTGGTTTTTACTGGCACAAAATTTTCGTATTGAAACCATTATTGCCGGTATGTTCATTTGTGCTGCTGTAACTATTGCAACGTATAACGTGTTATACGATGATAAAGGTTATATGTATCATTCAATCAAAATACGAACCATCCTAGTTTATGTAGTGTTTTTATTTGT
Organism: Liberiplasma polymorphum; assembly: GCF_043951795.1. NCBI lineage: Bacteria > Bacillati > Mycoplasmatota > Mollicutes > Liberiplasmatales > Liberiplasmataceae > Liberiplasma > Liberiplasma polymorphum. The sequence goes on from NZ_JBIOAG010000004.1 coordinate 65,105, forward strand.
TGAAATATATAAAGCGAGTTTTACTTATGCGTTTAACTTGTTAGCCCATCATTATGAACCCGTTATTTTCGATATTATTCTCGATGTCGAAGATCCTATTTTAGTGGGGATTATATCCAATTCTATTACATTAACACCAGGGACAATTACGATCGATACGGATACTGAAAAACATGTCATCACGGTTATGACACTTGCTAAACCTGGTGCAACTGCTGAAGAACTAGAAAAACCTGTACGTGAAAAGTTCGAGCGTTTACTTAAGCAGAAAGGTGATGTTAAATGAGTTTACTAGATTGGTTTTTAGTATTCACCTTATTTTTATTAATTTTAGCGATTTTAGTAAGTTTTATTCGTTTAGTAATAGGTCCAACGATTTGGGATCGTATTTTAATGATTAACTTAATTAGTGCAAAGGTAATTATGTTTATGGTTGTTTTTGCGATTTGGGAAAGAAGCGAACTCATATTAGATATTGCGATTGCATATGGAATTGTTGGGTTTTTAACGATTACGTTGCTTTCTAAATACATTATGACAGGAGGGCGCGAGAAATGATAATTTTAGAATATATTGCGATTGCTATTCTTGTGCTTTCATGGGTCTTTATCATCTTTGGAATGGGTTCTATTTTTAAACTTAAAAATTTATACACACGTATTTTAAGTGCTGCAACAATTGATACGGTTGCATCGTTATCAATAATTCTTGCTTTACTTATTGCAAATATTACTGATTATTCTTACGTCATTAGGTTTATTTTACTCATTGGCTTTTTACTGATGACCAATCCAATTAGTGCGCATGTTAATATTAGAAGCGCGTTCTTATCGGGTATTGAGATTAGACGTATCCATCATAAAGGTAAGCTTGAAGAAGAAAAAAGGAAGCGAGATGAACTTTATGGGTAGTTTGATGTTAGAGTTAACCGCTTATGCATTACAAGTATTGTTAATTATCATGGCGATTTCTATTGTCGTACACAAAAACAATGGAACCATCATCATTTTAATTACAGTTTTTAGTTTAGTTACGGCTAGTTTATATGTTATTAATAAAGCACCGGATGTTGCCATTGCAGAAGTTGCGATTGGGAGTGCAATCATTCCTTTGATCTATGTTATTAGTATTTCTAGACAAAGAGAGTTTATTGTTCTTGATAAAGCGATGGATAATTTCATTATTGATGATGGCAACTTTACTGGAGTTGGGTATATCCTTTTAAAACGTTTTACTGATTTTTATCATTTAGAATTAAATATTACTAATGACGTTAGGTTATGTAGTATTGGTAAAGGACGAGAACAGATTGTCTGTGAGCAGACAAATGTGGATTTAATTGTATCAAAAGACCAAGACACAGGAAAGTATCAATTAAAAGGAAAACAATCAAGTATCTTACTAAATAAATTAGAACAAATGGCTAAAGATTACGATAATATCGAAGTCATTAAGTTTAAGGATCGTGATTTCGGTGAGTAGAAATATCTTTTTAATTATTTTACTAAGTGTCTTGATGTTTGTTTTTTATCTTTCGATGCAAGATATTAATGAGCTTTATAATACGAGTTTAAAAGAATACTTTGCGGAGTTTGCCTATCCTGAGACGGGGTCTCGTAATATCGTTACCGCTATATTACTTGATTATCGTTTGTTTGATAGTTTGTTTGAAGCGGGGATTTTATTGATTGCCGTAAGTGGCGTTATTTGGATTAGTAAACATGATATTGAAGAAAAAAATGCACAGTTTATGATTGATAAATATAAAACACCAGATTTATTTGTGACGTTTTCACGTCTTGTATATCCTTTAATGTTAGCATTTGGGTTTTACGTTATTATTAACGGGCATCTCTCACCTGGTGGGGGGTTTCAAGGTGGCGCGATTGTTGCGACAGCGATTTTAATCCTTTATTACATTGATTCAGAAAAAGAAACAGATATTGGAATGATTGTTACAATAGAGAAATTCTTATATATTGGTATATTATTATTTGCAAGTTTAAGCATTTTTACACGTGGAGAGTTTTTTACGAATCCGTTTACAAGCCCATCAACCGATGTTAAAGCAATTTACTTAGTTGTTTTAAATATTATGGTTGGTTTTAAAGTTGCTTTAGGGTTATGGACAATCTTCACCGCATTCTTGAAGGAGGGAAGATAATGAATCCGTTATTAACATTTGTAGTTATATTAATCGGATTTTATGGTCTTAGTACAAGTACGAACATTATTAAAAGCGTATTTTGTGTCACGATTATAGAATCAGGCGTGATCTTATTATTCCTAAATTTAGGAAACTTAGATGGTGGAACCATTCCTGTTATTGGGGCTGAAATTGTTGCCATAGCAGACCCACTTCCACAAGCTTTAATGATTACAACCATCGTTATTGGCTCTACAGTAACTGCGCTTGCTTTAATGCTTTGTATTAAAATATTTCATCATTATGGAACCGTTGAGTGGGCTGAAGTACTAAGTAGGGATGGTGGCAAATAGTGCAATTAATCCCTGTATTCCTTGTATTTATACCAATATTTACAGCACTATTTATTTACTTATTCAAAAACAAACATATGAATTACTTGGCGTTCATCGCGCAATTTGCGATGACCGTTTTAGCGATTATTTACTATGCATATTATCAAGGAAATTACGAAGCAACCTTCTTTGTATTTGGAGGATGGGATGCAAGTGTAGGGATTAGTTTTTATAATGATTCATTAAGTTATAGTTTTGTTTTCTTAACATTGTTTAGTTGGTGGATGGTACTCATTTATACGTTTGATACTAAACAAACTGAACATAATTTTTTATTCTTTTTAATGTTTTTACAAGGTGTGTTTTTAGGCTTACTACAAACAAATGATTTATTTAATATGTTCGTGTTTTTAGAACTCACGACGATTATTGTTACGATTTTAATTGCCTTTAAAAAGTTAGGACACTCTTTTAGAGCCGCGATTTATTATTTGTTAATAAACACGTCTGGTGTATTGCTTTTTTTAATAGGGATTATTATTTTATACAATATTTTTGGGACCATTAACATGCGTTTTATTCAAGAAAATATCGCCATTTATGGGGATAGAAATGCGATTCGTTTTGCGTATGTTTTAATGATGGCAGGAATAAGTGTTAAATCAGCCTTTTTCCCAGTATTTACTTGGTTACCTAAAGCACACGGTGTTGCACAAAGTGCTATTAGTGCCCTATTAAGTGGATTGGTTGTTAAAGGGGGGCTTTATTTATTTATTCGAATAAATGAAATGTTTGGTGGAGCCAATATTAACTACTACCAGTTCTTTTATTTTGTGGGTGCAGCCACCGCAGTCGTTGGGGTTATGTTTGCGCTTAGTCAAAAAGACATGAAACAAATATTAGCCTATCATACAGTCAGTCAAATTGGGATTGTCATGATGGGGCTTTCTAGTATGAACGAAACAACCTTTTATGGGGGATTATTACATATATTTAACCATGCTTTGTTTAAGAGTTTACTCTTCTTAGGGGCTGGAATGATTATCAAAGCGTATAAAACGAAAAAAGTTGGTGAAATACGTGGGGTTATGCGTACGATGCCAGCAGTTAGTATTTTTATGATAATTGGGATGTTAAGTATTACTGGAGCACCGTTTTTTAACGGATTTATCAGTAAGCAAATCATTAAATATGGGATTCAAGATGTTGGGTATAAATATTGGATATTGTTTATTGTTAATATAGGGACTGCGACGTCATTTATTAAGATGAGCCAAATCTTCTTCGGTAAACAAACGATGACCATTAGAGTTCGTAAGATCACAGAAAATTTAACGCTTATGTTTTTAGCCTTTGGCTGTGTTATTTTAGGAAATTTCTATATTCCTATAAGTAACGGATTCTTTGGGATTGATTTAAGTAACTTCACCGCTGCTAATTGGGGTGCCATTTATGATTATGTACTTGCACTTACTGTGGGACTATGTTTTTATAAATTAGTGATTGAAAAAGATTACCGTCCCGTTAGAAAAATAAGAGAATTTCAAATGTCATTTGAGAGTGCGAATTATTTGTTTATGTTATATGTCGTTGTCATGACTTTATATTTTGTTGTATTTTAGTACCTAGAAATAGGTACTTTTTTTTATAATATGTCTATGAATTAGTGATATAATGAGTTTATAAAAAGGAGTGATTGTATGAAAGTAGAAGAAACGTTATTAACGGTAAAGACTTCGCGTTGGATTGCTTTAGGATTTTTAGGAAAGAAATTTATGTTAATTTATTTACTCATAATGGTTGCGGCACTTATTGCACCACTGTTTGTCCCTGATATGCCAGAACTCGTTTATTTAGGGTATGGATTAGTCGGATTATATGTATTGCTTTTTTTAGGTAGATTATTAGGGTTTAAGCGTGAAAAAGCAGATGTTACCAATCACCGTTTAATTTTATATAGACGTATAGGAACAAGTGAAAGACGTATAATGATTCCACTTCACCAAATCGTTCAAGTAGAATTAGAGCGCGGGAAATTAGGACGTTTACTTGGATTTGGTTCTGTAAAGCTTCATAATGCTGGTGGTGGAAAAGCAGATTTAGAAAGTATTGGTAAGGTAGAAAACTTTAATGAAGTGCTACATATTCAAATGATGCAAAGTTGGTCTAGAAATTTATAAAGCAGTCTTATGACTGCTTTTTTTACGTAAAAAAACACCAACATTTCAGTTGGTGTTTTTAACTATAAGTTTTTTAGTTTTTCATATTTTTGTAAGATGTAATAAATTGGTAAACCTGACATAATGATAATTAAACCAATTACTGCTTGTAACCATGATTCTCTTAACGTTGCAAATAACAGGCCAATCATGACTAAAATATTAATAATAGGGACAAATGGATAACCCCATACTTTATAAGGACGATCTAGATTTGGATAACGTTTTCTAAAAATGAACACAGATGCAAAAATTAATGCATTAAAGATTAAACCACCAAATACCACAAATGTTACAAGTTCATCTAAACTAAAAATAAGTAAAATGATTGCCACAATACTTGATGCGATAATCGCGACATAAGGGACATTGGTTTTAGGATGAATTTTAGAAAATGATTTAAAGAATGTTCCGTCTTTACCCATTGCAAAGTAAACACGAGGAAAGGCAATTATACATCCATTAACCGCTCCAAAAACACTTATGAGCATCGTTAACATGACTAAATACATTCCAAATGATCCTAAAATCAAGAAGGCACTTGTTATCCCTAAGAAGACATCGCCAGCCGCAATCATTGCCTGCATATCAGGAATAGAGATGACACGGTAGATACTAAAGTTATATAACGTGTAAAGCGCTGTAACACTTAAAATCGTAATGATTAATGAGCGAGGTAAATCACGCGCAGGATTTTTCATTTCTTCTGCGACGTTATTTAAATTAGTCCATCCTTCATAAGCCCAAAAAGTCGCAATAACCGCGAAACCAAGGGTTGATAAAATATTCCAAATACTTACATCCCCAAGATTTAAACTTAAGTCAACACGTTGTGTTCCTAAAATGAGGCCCAAAGATAACACTAAGAATATAGGAACTGCTTTAATAAATAAAAATGATTTTTGAACGATGTTCCCAAATTTAATCCCCATTAGATTTAGAATACTTAATAAGATAATAACAAGCGCCGCTATTAGTTTTTGAATCGGACTACTAATCCAGGTGCCCGTCATTGTAAAAATTACATTGGCTAAAATTAAGCCAAACGCTAATGAGAGTGCCGCAATCGAGCCACTACTTGCTAAGATGAAGTTCGTAAAACCGCTCATAAAAGCAACGGGTTTACCATAAGCTTCTTTTAAGTAAACATAATACCCACCAGTAAACGGTAAACTTGTTCCAAGTTCCGCATAGACAAGGCCTGAAAATAATGTGATTATTCCACCAATAACCCAGACAAGTAATGCGAGTCCAAGTGAAAAGTTTGTACGTATAAGGACATAAGAACCAATAAAGAAAATACCCGATCCTACCATGATGCCTGTAAGTAGTGAAATGCCACCTAGTAAATTAATCTCTTTTTTTAATTGCTTTGTTTCTTTTGTTTCCATCTAATCATCCTTTCTAATAACCAAAAAAATTATAGCAGTCAATTGAATTTTTGACAAATAGATTACGCTTTTTTTATTTAATGAATTTCTGGTCAATAAAAAAAGCACTGCATGCAGTGCTTATCTGTATCTAATACTACGTCTTTCAGCTTGTTCATAAGTAATGTTAAATTTTTTGAGTAAACCAATAAATTTATCAGTACTCGCTTTTGATGAGACCCCTTTAGATTGATCAATCCTAGTCCCAAGTTCGTAGTGTGTTTGGCCTCTGTGTGAAATGCGATCAAAAAATATCTTCATATCTTGATATAATGCAATAGTACGAGTGACTTTAATCATATTCACTAAGTGAACATCATCACCATGAATGGATGTGAGCTCTTTAATTTCTCCATCAGGGAGCTTATTGTTATAAGCGAGTAATCGCATATCACGCTCGTCTAAACGTTCGTTATATTCTAAATACGTATCTTTATCAATGGTTGGTATTTTAAGTGTTAAGTGGTAAGAAATATCGTTGTCTTTAACAATGGTTCTAAGACGTAAGGTAAAATCTTTTTTTGTGAGATTATTATTTTTTGTATCGAAATAATAATTATAATGGTAATCTTTTTTATCTGTAAAATGCACCATTAAATAATCCATGATTTCATGGCATTGTTCCTTTGTGACTTCTTGTCTTAACTCTTTATCTAGAATGCGGTTTTCTTTTACCATAAATACATCCCTCCTAGTTATTCTTATTATACACTATTTTAATTCTTTTTTTTAGGGTAGACAACTAATTTTGTTAATATGCTAAAATAGGGATAGAACTTACATTAAAAAAAGGAGTAAAAAATGAAAAAATACTATTTTGGACTAGATGTGTTAAGAGGATTAGGGATATTTTTTGTTATTGTACTGCATTCAGCATTTTATTTTTTTGATGGGGTTTATGATATTGACTTAAATAACCCTAGTTTAGTCGTTACTTTAATTGGGTTTTTACTCATGTTTGCGGGGTTATTTGCAATGATTAGTGGGACGGTTCACTCTTTAAGTTATGAAAAGAAAAGAGAAACATTAAGTAAAAAAGCGTTATTAAAATATATGGTCATGACAGGCGTTGTTTTACTTGTTGTTGCCTACTTATATTTTATATTTACAGGGCCAGGCTTAATTAATTTTAGTGATCGCAGTATGGATGAGAGTATTTTTGTGGCGTTGTTTAATCAAGGGACATTTGTTTTGCCTTCTATTGAAAGACTATTTTATGTAGATTCACTTGTTATGCTTGCTTTAAATGTAATGTTACTTGGGGTGGTGTGGTATGCACTAGACCGCTTTAAAACACAAAAAAACTTTAAATATATCGTGTTACTGGTTGCGACTTTGTTTATGATTGTCTCTTATATAAGAATTCCTTTATATAATGTATATTTAAATGCAGCCGATAATAACAATTACTTTGTTATGATTTTATTAAATTATTTCGTCAATAAAAACAATCCTATATTCCCGTTTTTTGCGTTTGCATTATTTGGTATGTTTATCGGTGTTTTATTAAAAGAAGGAAACTATAAATCTTTAAAACGACATTTACTGACAGTCGGACTTATTTATTTAGTCGTTGGGATAACAGGTTATATTTTAGCCCCAGAAACCATGCTAGAACGCGCAATTGATCCTACATGGTACTTTATTATGGTGATGCAAATCGGATTATTTTTAATGCTAACGTTAGCATTTTTAAGAATTTACGACTTCGCAAAAGTTAAAAAGGCAAATAAAGTCTCTAAGTTTATTAGCCGTTTTGGGGTTGCAGGTCTTAGTGCTTTCTTTATTGAGTCTACAGTGAGTGTCATTATTTTTAGAAGTCTAAACCTATTTACCACAGTACGTTTTGGTATGTTTGAAGCGATTATATACGGATTAGTACTAGCTTTGCTTTGGGGATTTTTCTTTATTTGGTGGGAGAAGAAAAACTATATTTACGGGGTTGAACATTTTATGACAACCTTGCTTAAACGTTTTGGTCCATCGACTAAAAATGAGAAATTAAAAGGCAACACAGATGTTTAGAATTATCACTGATTACCTTCGTTTAAAACGAAGGTTTTATCATTTAAGCGAAGCTAAGTTAAAGAAAAAACAAGAAAAATGGGTATTGAAACAAGTGAATTATGCGGTTAAATATAGCCCTTATTATTTTTTACTTAGAAGGGGAGAAAAGATCAAATCAATGGAAGCATTTTATCAGTTACCAGTGATAAATAAAAAAATAATGATGGATCACTTTAGTTCAATTAATACGTGTAAATTAGATAAAGATGAAACCATGGCATACGCAGTAGAAAAAGAATTAAATCAAGACTATTTAGGCTATTATAAGGATAAATATGTTATTGGTTTAAGTAGTGGGACTAGTGGAAATAAAGGCTTATATATTACCCCTAAAAAGCTCACCAAACGGTTACCAGGTGTCTTTTTAGCTAGAGGAGGACTATCTTTAAAAGAATTGCCTTTTAATATTTTGTTCTTATTAAGAGTATTTTCTCAAGGGTTCGAAGATATTAATGCCCCATTTCTTAAATTACAATACATGTCTACGATGAGTGATGTCGATAAAATTATTGAAAAAATCAACAATGATAAAATTAATATTTTAATGGCACCCCCAAGTTTGATTCGCTTTATATTAACTTCTAAAAGAAACATTATGGTGCCACTTAAAAAAGTAGTGACCTATGCAGAAGTATTAACTGTAGAAGAAAAAGTTAAGTTTGAGCAATTCTTTAAAACAAAAGTCATCGAAATTTATCAAGCTAGTGAAGGCCAAATGGCCAGTGCTTGTAAACATGGCCATTTACATATAAATGAAGATTTAGTTTTTGTAGAACTTTATGATGAATATAATCAACCCATTAAACAAGAAGGAATCGTATCTCATAAAATGATTATCACAAACTTAATTAACCGTGCACAACCCCTCATTCGTTATGAAATGAATGATAGAATCATACTAGATTCAACATGCACATGTGGTTCTAATTTTAGACGCATTAAGAAAGTGCTTGGTAGAGATGATGATCTTGTTTATGTTTATGACCAAGACCAAGTGCCCCGTGTTGTGTATCCTGATTTAATTTCTAGATGGATCATAACCGAAAGTGATGCCATTAGAGAATTCCAAGTCGTTCAAGAGTCTGTGGGAAAGCTGATACTTTATATTGACCTAATTGAAGATTTAGACATAAAAGATTTATTAGTTAAACGCTTTGAAAAAGAGTTAGCTCAGTTTGGATATAGTGCAGAGATTGAGGTTATAAAAGAACAACTCATCTTACCTAAAGATAAAAATAAATTTAAGCGTTTTATCTCAAAATTGAGCGTTTGACCCTACTCAAATTTAACGAACTATGATAAAATGGTTTTGTGCGATAGGAGGAATTAAGTTTATGAATGGGATGTATTTTTCGTACAAAGAAATCGATAAAGTAGAGAATTGGGAAGAAGCCCTTTATAAGGCCGCAGCTGATGCTTTACACAGTAAAGTGATTACAGCACTTTACTTAAAAGAAGTCGTCGATGTCGTTGAACAAGCAAAGACCATGTTAGTCATTAATGATGACACAGTCTTGTTGCACGCTGAACCAAGCGAAAACGTAAGAAAAGATTGTTTATGTTATTTGAAATTAGATGAATCAGTAGGGTTTTTTAATAAAAAAGTAAAGCATGTGTTCTTATTTGGTGCAAGAACCCCGGACTATCACTTAAAACTATTAAAATGGATCACTAAATTTACCATGGAAGCCTCAACCAGTCACAAACTGTATGAGCGCGATTTAATTCATGGGTATTTTACTAAAGCTTTTGAACATGTAATGCCTTAAGAACCTCATATAGAGGTTCTTTTTTTGTGTGTGCCGGGCATGGCATATAACTAGGTGGTGAAAGACCACTGTT
>NZ_JBIOAG010000040.1:0-16480 GCF_043951795.1 Liberiplasma polymorphum
TTTAATCGCAACCTGTCGTTTTTACTCTACTTAGATAAATAAACATTATTTGAATAGTTGATTAAAGACTTAAACTCCTAAGGTATTTAGATAGATACCAATCAAAACATGTAAAATTATAAAAAGCAAATTAAGTAGTTTGAATTTTAGTCTATTTGTCTTATGTCTAAATGTAATCATCGCTAAGAAAGCGCCAATCCCACCTAAGAGTAACCCTAAAAAAAGTAACGACTTTTCAGATATACGTCGCTTATGTTTGATGGCTTTATATTTATCAATACCATAGGTAATAAATGTTAGTATACTCATAAATAGTATAACTACAATGTAATAAATCACTATATACCTCCTAATCGTCAATTGAAGTCCTTTATTCGATTTACTATATAGATAGCTAATCTATTCGTAATAATGCCATAATTATATCTTTTATACAAGCGTTCTATTACGAATTAGGAAAAAACCTTCAATAACTTAAGTAATTAAGTGCAAGTGTGTAATTAAATAGTTATTATGCTTATATTTTTATTATTATTTAACTCCGTGATATACTGACTAAGAAGGAGTGATTTGAATGAATAAAACGTTGGAAAAAGCTATTAACACCCAAATTAATTTTGAAATTGAGTCAGCATTTGTTTATTTGGCCATGAAAAATTATTTGGAAACATTATCATTAGATGGTTTCGTTAATTGGTATGACATTCAATTTCAAGAAGAAATGGCTCATGCACAAAAATTCATGGATTTTATTAATAATCTTGGAGGAAGGGTTGAAATTACAAATTGGCCTGCTCCAAAAAATGATTATAATTCTATTTTGGAAGTATTAGAAACTTCATTAGCTCATGAAAAAGAAGTAACAAAACGCATTCACAACTTAATGCATTTGGCTGAAGAAGAAAAAGATTATCCTACCATAAGTTTGCTTAAGTGGTATGTTGATGAACAGGTTGAAGAAGAAGATAATTTTTCTAGATTAATTGAAAAGGTTAAGTTAGTAAAAGATGCTGGGTTATATATGTTAGATAAAGAACTAGAATCAAGAGTCTTCATTCCTATAAATCCAAAATAGTAGCAATTTAAATTTATTATTTAGACAATACATCCTATTAATTAGTGGTTTTGCTTAGTTGCGAAACCCTTTTTATTATATCTATATAGTGTAAGATTCTTAAGCTTAACAAAACACACAAAATTTATATTCACTATTTTAAAATTACAGCCAACTGTGTTTAAGCCTTGGATAACGTTTGATTGTTACGGTACTAATTAGAGCATTCATTTACTTTACAGACTTGATAAACTATAATCATGGTATAAGGCTTCTATTAATAGAGAAATGAGGGATTCTAATGGATATTTTCATTACCATGCTTATAGTGGTATTATATTTCGGCTTAATTTTAGCCTTGATTCCAGTAATTTTAAAATCTCTTTTACGTGTTCCTATTGAACTTGTAAGAAAGTTTCAACACATTGGTTTCGCAAGTAGTATTTTCATTTTTTCTGAACGTGGTCATGAATGGGTTGACGTGGTGATCATGATTGTAATTTTTGGAACCTTTATTTTCTTTATGATGTGGTTAATTGAAAAAGCCCCAAACTATAATAAATTTTTTGTAGACCGAGATAAGTTGGGTGGGGAAATGAAACGTTCTTTACTGATGGCAATGGGGGTTTTTGCATTATTATTTACACTTTTTGGTGGCCTATTACCAAACGCTAGTTACACCCATGTCGTAATTGCTGTTATGAGCTGGGGCATTGGTGATGCGATTGCAGCTATATTTGGCAAATATTTGGGAAAGAGAAAATTAAACTCACCCGGTGTTGATCCTAATAAAACTTGGTTGGGGAGTGTAACCATGTCAATAAGTGTTGCCATTGTTGTATTTTTTATGGTGCTTTTTTATGCCTTTGAACCCTGGTGGGTTGCTTTAATCAGTGCGGTTGTAATAGCCGTTGTTGCAACAAGCATTGAAGCTTATAGTAAAAAAGGATTAGATACGCTATGGATTCCCTTAGGCGTTGCAAGTGTTTTATACGGACTTAACTGGATGTTTATTTGGATAATGGGAGGGTTATGATGAAAAACTCTAGACAAAGAACTTTATGGTTATCTGTAATATTTAGCGCATTTGGACCCTTTGTATTGATCATAGCTTTAACTATGAACACATCTACAACGCAATTCGCAGATTTTATAAGAAGAACTACAGAACTATTTGTATTAGTTTTAGCCCTTTGGACTTACAAAAAACTTGAAAATAGTCGTAATCAAGCTAAAGATAACCGATATAAATATATGATCTATTTAGCTTCAGGTATTGTTCTTTGGTTATCTTCAATGATCCTTAGTTTTTTACTTATTCAAAACTTAATGCACCCAGTTTATCCTGAAGGTAATGTGATTATAGGGCTTAGTGTTTCAGGAATTGGGATTATTTTTAATGGCTATTTTGCTGTTCGATATACATTATTTAATAAAGAAACGCCACATGCGGTTATGGATACACAAGGAAAGCTATATCAAGCAAAAACGATTGTTGATGTTAATGTATTTATTGCTTTATTTTCAGTATTACTATTTTCTAATATTGAGACACGTTATTGGATTGATAATATTGGAACAATGATTATCATTGGATACTTATTTTATAGAGGGTTTAAACTCATTTTAGAGTCTGATAAATAATCAGGTTTTATGATAATTTTCATGTAACCCTTTTTTGATGTTAAAATATTATTGTTTATTATTAATAGTTATCACAACATTAAACCGTGGTGTGACTTTATGATTACATATAAATTAGATGAAGATGCAAATTATGAAAAACTAGGATTTAAAAATGTTTATACAAGAAGGAATAATCCTAAAGGCTATAACAGTTATACAATGATACTAGCTTTATAAAAAATAATGAAGATTTAGATTCATAGCTTTTAAAACGTAAGATTTTATAAAAATTAACATCAAATATCATAAATTTTATGATTATATAAACTATAGTATACTAAACTTATGTGAGGGGCGTTAAAATGAAAAAGATACTATTAGTTATACATCTACTATTACTAGGGTTTATTTATGCCTGTAATAATAGCCAAGAAGAAACACCTTATATTATTCCAGCAAAAAGTTTATCAGATGTAAGAGATGTTGAGGTGTTTGTATTTTCAGAAATTTACGGTTATTTTCCAGATAAGATGCCAATTTATTATTTTGATGAAAATCCATTACCCTATCTTGATATTGAGATGTACATAGCCATTTTAGACAGTTTAGATTCAGATCTTAAGTTAAGTACTGAAATTATTGAATCTAAAATTATAATTACCCATGAACATATGTATAATTTTGAATACGAGTTTAACTATCAAGCTGAACTTGATGCAAACATAAATGAAATCTATGTAGATGGCGCTTTTTTTCGCAAATAGATTTTGCACTTAAAACAACTTATAATCATATTACAATTACAGATTATACAAGGGACGCTACCGAAGGATACTCAATTAATTTAAACGACTATGCGTTTACAATTGAGCAAACAGATGGAAAAATATACATGCCTTTTCACTTAGCGGTGTTAGTTTTTAATCCTATGCTACTACATACGCATTATAATTATGATACAGTTTATTTTGGCTATTGGAATGACGGAACCGAATTTCCCTCAACTTATTTACGTAATTTTGAAGTTCCAATTGAAATATTAGAATCAACCTATCAATATATGAGACTATTTTTTGATTATTTTTATGGATTATCTCAGTTTAAAGAAATCACTGGAGAAATGTTTATAGCCCCTTTTTATGAAGACTTAATGGACCCTAAAACGCATTATCAAACTTTGCGTCATCTTTTAACTCACCTCGATGATTTGCATACTTCCATTATAAATAGTAATTTATATCTTGATGATACAGATTATACTGCGTCGACTCCTGAATATATAAATCAATCTAGAAGAACCGTTAGATTAGAAGCCATTGATAATATAAGAAGTTATTGTAATAATAGACGAACAGGCTGGGAAAAAATCGATAATGATACAGCTATGATTCACATAAAAAGTTTTACGAGAGATACTGGCACAGTTATTAAACGCTATTTAGATCAAATTAACGAAGATAGCATTATTACTCATGTAATTTTAGATTTAAGTTGTAGTCCTGGTGGTTCAGGTATAGGATGGCTTGAGACATTGAGCATGATGACTAACGAATCGACTGTACTAAGAAGATTAAATACGATTGATGGCTCTGTCATCAATTTAACCTTTAATACGAACTATCAAATAAATGATGAACTAAACTGGTTTATCCTTGTATCCCCTTATTCTTATAGCGGCGCAAACTTAGTCGCATCTATAGCAAGTGATATTATTCCCATCGATGCGATCATTTTACTTTGTTATGAGACTAACTTTATACAGCTCAATTCCTTTGATGCTTGTTGCTTTAGGCGGACTTTATTCAGAACGAAGTGGTGTGGTAAACATTGCTTTAGAAGGTATTATGTTAATGGGTGCTTTTGTTGGGATATTCACCATGTACCTTTTACAAGGCCGTGGCATTGATGGACAATGGGTTTTCATCTTTTGTATTTTACTAGGTGGTATTGTCGGTGCGGTTTATTCAATACTACATGCCTATGCATCTGTATCAATGAGTGCTAATCAGATTATAAGTGGTACTGCGCTTAATCTAATGGCGCCAGCATTTGCGATTTTTATCGCACGTTTTGCAACAGGGACACAACAGTTAAACTTTACAGACAACTTCCGAATTGCCAATATGGGCATATTAAGCAGTATCCCTCTAATTGGTCCAATCTTATTTACAAATGTTTATCTATCTACATTTCTTGGATTAACTATATTTTTGATTGGGGCAATCGTACTCTATAAAACACGTTTTGGTCTACGTTTGCGTTCTTGTGGTGAACATCCACATGCTGCAGATGCTGCAGGCGTTAATGTTTATCATATCCGCTATGCAGGTGTTATTATCTCTGGGTTCTTAGCTGGACTAGGGGGCGTTATATTAATTGTTGCAACGACTACAACATTTAATGCAAGTGTATCTGGATATGGATTTTTAGCATTAGCAGTTTTAATAAGTGGTCAATGGCGTGCAGGTAGAGTGTTTGCTGTGGCTATATTATTTGGATTCTTACTTAAATTGTCTGATGCAGTCATATTAATTCCAATTTTAAACAATCTAGGATTCCCATCGTTAATGTATTCGATGATTCCTTATATAGCAACGCTTATCATACTAGCATTCACCTCTAAAAAATCACAAGCACCACGTGCTGTTGGTGAACCTTATGATGTTAGTAAACGTTAATTTTTAAGAGATTAGATATAAATATCCTATCATTTTGAACCATGTTATAACCCATTTCTCTTTGTAGATAGGTTTGAGAATAGCATTGATTACTTTTAATCGGAAACTTATTAGTATTACTAAACTGCATATTTACATTAGCATAGGTTATAAAAGTATAAAGAAAACCAAGAGTCATGATTATTGCGCTTATTATTATCCATCCAAAAAAGCAAAAGTATGACGCATGCATTGTGCATCGTGTATCAATCACATCTCTGCATTATTAGACCGGATATGTGTCATCGAGGTTGATATTGATATCGCTAAGCAATTTGCTAGAATTCGTTTTGATGATGACTTATCCTTTGCGAATCAAATCATTGATACCATTGAAGATGGTGGCTATATCGCAAAAAAACTATCTATCGTCGATGATGCTTATAATCTACTTGATTAATAAGCATTTCGTAAATAAAAGGACCTGATAAACGGACGCTCCAAAAAGAGCGAAAGATTATCAGGTCCATTTTTATTATTGTCATTAATTTAACGTACATTGATTTTCTAATTCTTAGGACTCACAGTAATATCCAAAATTACATGACCATCTTTAATTTCAATCATACGATCAGCTTTTTCAGCTATCTTCTTATCATGAGTAATGATAATAAATGTTGTTTGGTATTGCTTATGAATCTCTCTTAACAGTGTATAAACTTGTTCTGTTGTATCACTATCAAGTGCTCCAGTTGGTTCATCCGCTAAAATAATTTTAGGTTTATTCAAAAGGGCTCGTGCAATAGCGACACGTTGCATTTGGCCACCACTCATATCGGTTGCCTTATTGTTTTTTACATGAGACAATCCGACAAAATCTATTAGTTCGTTCGCATAGTCTAACGTCTCTTTTGTTAAGATATTTTTCTTAATTCTTGCAGGCATTAAGATATTTTCTATTGCTGTAAACTCTGGTAGTAAATAATGATGTTGAAAGATAAACCCAATCGTTTCATTTCTCAATAACGCAAGTTCTTTAGGCTTCATAGTACTTACTTCTTTGTTTAATATTTTAATTGTGCCTTCAGATGGGGTGTCAAGTGTGCCGATAATGTTCATCAATGTACTTTTTCCACTACCACTTTGCCCGATAATCGCATTAAATGAATGTTCTTGTATATCTAAGTTAATACCATGTAAAACCTCTGTTTTAACGACGGTACCGTAGGTTTTTCTAATGTTGCTTAACGTTAAAATATTAGCCATTGCGTATCACCTCGATAACGGTTAACTTACCACTTCTTCTAGCAGGGATTAAGGATGCAACTATTGCTGCAAGGATGGCCAGTGTTGCACTTAAAAACATAAAACTTGGTGTTATAATGAGTTCCAGTATTGGTGTACCATCTGGGTTTAAAGCGAATGCGCTAAAACTTTCTGATAGTCCAAGGCCTATTAAGATTCCTAAGATTCCACCAAAGAGTCCTAAGATAGCCCCTTGATATAAAAAGATCAGTCGCGCTTGATTATCTTTAATGCCCATGGCTTTTAATATACCTAACTGCTTAGACTTTTGTACCACCGTAATTGCTAAAACACTAGCAATACCTAGTAAAACTGAAATTAAGACAAAAACCTGAATCATTAACCCGGAAGTATTTTGGCCTTCAAGACCGCTTAATAAGGCTTGGTTCTCACTTTGCCACTCGGTTATATTAAAGTCATTTCCTAAACTACTGTCCAATGTATTTAGAACAGATTGCGAAGCAAAAACATCGTCTAGTTGCATTTCTATTAAAGAAACTCCGTTGATATCTAAAAATGCTTGTGCAATAGGCAAACTCGTCAACAACCAACGTTGATTAATTGCCGAAACTTTAAAATCAAAAACGCCTACTAAGTTCAAGGATTTTGTTTGCGGAACATTGTTTAAAACAAAGATAACCTCTATTTCATCACCTAAAGTTAGGTTTAATGTTTGAACTAAATCGATTCCAAGCATGATTTCTGAATGATTTTCTGGAAATCTACCTTCCAATAACTTCTCGTCTAACTGATACATTTTTTCAGCAGATTCAAAGTTAAATGCACGGACTATAATCGGGTCTGTTTGATCCGTAACAATGTTTCCAGGGTATTCTAAAACCGGGTTAACGACACGAATATTGTCATCGATATTGCTTATTAAAGTATATAACGCTTGATCGTCATCAATAAAAATACCTCGTTCTACTGCGCTAATAGTAACATGAGAGCTATTACCAATGGTTGTATTTAATAAATCTTCACGTAATCCTGTTATAATCCCACCAATAAAGATTTGGACACTAACGCCAACACCAATCCCTAAGGCAATGAGTAGTGTTTGCAGTTTTGAGTGAGTTAAAAATCGCCAAGCTACACTTAACGCGAACATGTTATGCCCTCCTTTTTCATGAAGGCTTTAAGATCACTAGATGTTTTAATATAGTGATCACACATAAGTTTATTTTGATACGTGGTTGTACCTCTACCTGAACCGATTATGGTTAAGTTGGGATAATCCTTTTTTAAAACCGATAATAATTTATTTAAGGTGAATAAATTATACGCGTTAGTAACACTTAAGACTAAATAATCAGGATTTACAACATCAAGTGCGTTTTTCAAAGTAAATAGTGGGGTGTTAGCCCCAATATAGGTTGTATTAAAACCGTAAATTTCAAATAAGTTCGCACCAATCACAGCACCAAGTTCATGCGTTTCATCTTGAGTACATGCTATAATAACCCGTTTTGGATTCTTTTGAGAAAACTTCATTTTAATGACTTTTAAATAGCTTGTTTCGATTAAACTGCGCACAATCGCACTCATTTGATGTTCTAACCAAATACATGCCGCATCATTCTCGGCACAATCAATGTTATTAAGAATCTTTGGAATCACGGTTTCATAAAAATAATGCAAATCTTCTAATGAATCAATTGACGCATCTACAAACTGATGCGCTTTGTCCTTTGCGTTTCTCTTTAAATAACGTTCTAAAGTTTCAATAAACTTCTCCACTTTATTCCCTCCCTGTAGGCAAGTATACTCTACATACTATATTATAGTAATGTATTAAAGCAAAAGATTTGCTTAACTAATAAAAACGCGTATATAAGCTTTTTACCATCATTTATTAGCAAAAAATGCTTTTTTTACATAAAACGAAATACGTTTTAAAAATTTCGTTTCTTCATAAGAAAGTATCGCAACACGATAAATAGGAGATATTATGTACATAAAGAGTACAACAAAACCGATTAATAAAACAAAAATGATAACAATTTCTAAGCCACTAATTACCCCTGTCGCAAATGCTACTGGTGCTACAAGTGGACTAAATAAAGGGATATAGGCAAACACTCTAATCGCTGAATCAAGACCGATAATCGGCAAAAAGATAGCGATATAAAAGCCCCCAAGCAGGGTGAATATAAGGGGTGCCTGAAATTGTTGGTAATCCTCTTGCGTGGTTGCAATAGCAGCAACTAAAGCTGCTAATGTTAAATAAAACAATGTACCAAGAATCATAAAGCTGACTAATGAAACTAAGATACCCGGCCAATTGGGAACACGTTGTGCAAACTCAGCTAGTAATGACATGGCATCGATATCTAAACCACTTTGTAGGAGCAAACTTATTAAGAAACCGATCACACCAAAAAGCAACAAAAACATCGATTGTGCGACTAGAAAGCTTATATTAACAATAATTTTCGACAGAAAGTGGATTTTAGCTGGCACGCTTGAAATAATCGTTTCAATGGCCTTAGTCGACTTCTCTTCGATAATATCAACACCTAAAAACTGTGTCGTTAATATAATTAGTATGAAAACCGGCAACATCAAAACTGTAATAATTCCTTCCACAAACATTCTTGTATCTGGATCAATCCCCTCACCAGGTTCTCTTGTGCTTGGGCCTTGAGCAAATGTATAATTCGCATATTGTATCCCTTGATAATCGTTTAAGAATGATTGAATATTAGCCAGAACAAAGTTTTGGATTGTGTCTTCTTTAATATACACTTCAATATCCGGTTGTGTTAAATCCCCTGTAAAAATAAGCATAACCTCTAAGTTCTCAGTCTCCCAAAACGCTTCACTTGATGGTAATGTTGAAGGATAGATAACATAAACATCATCTTCATAAGCTCGGTTAAAATAGTCAACCAGTGTTGTTTCAAGGGGATAATTTTCATCTGTTGTTTGATTGATTACAATAACATAAGGTTGAATAGTTTCTTCATCGGAATCAAACAAACTTATAATAGCAGGTACGTTTACTAATCCTACAATCAATAAACCTAAAATAACATTAGTAATAACAAAACTCTTCTTAAAAAGGCGTCTTTTTAACCCATGAAAAATCAAAAATTTAAACTTTTTCACGTACGCCACCTACTTTCGAGACAAATATTTCACTTAGTGAGGCTTGTTCAACTTCAAAACGCATAATGTTATTACATGTTTTAACATAATCAAACACGCCTTGAATATAATTATTTGACTCAATTCTCACTTGTATACCATTCGTATTCTTCTTCACCTCATAAACACCTAACAATTGGCTTAGCTCATCGATATCAACATCTGCATCGATATTGATGGTCAGCTTTTCAAAATCATCTTTTACCTGTTTGATGTATCCTTCAATAATGGCTTGCCCTTTTTCTAAAACAACAATTTTTTCACAAAACGATTCGACATGATCCAGTTGATGTGAAGAAAATACAATCATTGCACCTTTTTCTTGAAACTCTCTGATCACTTTTACAAATAAATCTGTATTGATCGGATCTAAACCACTAAAAGGTTCATCGAGGACAAGCAGTTTTGGCTCGTTTATAATCGCTGAGATAAATTGAATCTTTTGTTGGTTTCCCTTAGATAACTCTTTAATTTTTTTCTCTTTGTACTCACTGATGTCAAAATAATCTAACCAATACTCTAAACGTTTGATAATCATTGCCTTGGGCATACTTTTCAATTGTCCAAAATATAGTAATAATTCCTTAACTGTAAGCTTCGTTAAAAGCGATCGTTCTTCAATCATGTATCCGATTTCGTCGACATTGTGATAGCCAACTGTTTCTCCAAAATAACGAACATTGCCTTTTGATGGCTCCAATAATCCCATAATAACTCTAAACGTTGTTGTTTTACCTGCACCATTTGTGCCTAGTAATCCGAATATTTCACCCGGCTTAATCGAAAAATTTAAATGGTGTACCGCGATAAAATCACCGTACTTTAGTTCAACATTATTAACTTCTAACATAGTTCCTCCACACAATATATTTTATTATTGACTTTGTTACATACACCGAACCATAAAATGAGTTCTGATTATCCTATTAAATCTCTACGTTTGTATCCAAGAAAACCGCTTATAGTCATTATCGTTGCTAGTAGCAGAAGAATGATTGTTGGCAAAACTCTAAAGTCTTCTATCGGAAGTTGATCGACATATCCAAACGGTGTTAATTGCTTGAAAATATCGGGAAGACCAATAACATTTCCCATATAAACAGAAAAGAAAGAATAGCCAAAATAAACCCAGATTAATCCTGTTCGATTAGGATAGAATCCTAAAATCAATACACTTAACCCAATCATAAATAATAACGCTGGTAAGTAAGCAAACCCGGCTTGAAGTATAAGGCTAGTTTCTATTGGATCATCCATAGAAGCAATAATTCCACTAATCATACCTAGAGATCCTAAAAATAGGAGTATAACGCTACTAATCATGGCAATACCAGTAAAAATAGTCAACATCCTCATTCTTGATATACTCTTTGAGTAAATATGTTCAGTATGGTTTTTCTTTTCCTCACTTGCTAAACGGTTAAGAAACATAATGGGTCCGATGCCAGCGGTAATGGCAACAACCATCATAATAATGCTCATAAATTGAACATTTAACGGGAAATCACCCCCAGGTAACATTTCCTCAAAAATATCACTTCCTTCAATAAACGTGTCTAAATCTCCAAATATAGACCCATATGTAAGGCCGAGAATAAAGAGCGTAACAACCCAAGCGATCATTGCGGGTCTTAACAATCTTAAAACAAATCCAAGAGGGGTTTTAAGCGTGTTAGACGCTGATTCTTTGCCCTTTTTTTGAGCGATTAATCCTGATTCTAGATCACGTCTCGCATTTAAATAAAAAGCAAAAATAAATAATAAACCCGTAAACACGATAGTAAGAAGATTTAGATAATTATAGTTGTTGATATATACTTCTACACGTGCTGGCCAATTAAAAGGAATAATCCAAATTAAAACATTACCAGATAAATCCCCAATACCTCTTAAAATATACATCACACCTAAAACTAAAAAGCTTAACCCCATAACAGTTCGATTATTTTCGAATAACTGAGCTATAATCAGCACCATACTCGCAACTAAAATACCTGTAGTACCAATTGATAATCCAAATGTCATCGAGCCCATAAAAGTCATGCTATCATCGGGTACAAGTGCTAATCCAAAGCCAATAAGAATCGCTATTACCACGTTCATAGCTACAATAATAATGACTGTTGACAAGGTATTGCTTAATCGGCCCACTGGTAAAGATTGTATCAGTTCTAATATGCCTTCTTCCTCATCACCACGTGTAAACTGCGCCACGATAACGATGCTCATAATTGCTGAAAAAAGCATACTGAAAATTAACATTTGATTTCCTAATGATTGAGCTGTCGTATAATTTTCAGGGTCATATACGGGTCCAAACATAGCCACCATCATTGGATTTTGCATGGCTTCTGCTAAACCGATTAATTCTTCTGGATTCGGAAATAATGCAGGATATGCATGGCTAACACCAATGACAAATCCACTGATTAACATTACCCATAACGCAATTTTTATCTTCTCTTTTCGAAGCACAGTCATTAAAATGTTTTTTGTATTGTAAAACAGTTTCGTTTGCATCTTTACACCCCTTGATAATGACGCATAAATAAATCTTCTAAAGTGGGTGGATTGCTTTCAAACTTAGTGATAGTATATTGTCCAAGATGCTTAATTAAGGCATCTAACGATTTTGTTTCAACTTGAAAAGTGTATACACCATTTTCAACGTTATACTCATGAATACCTTTTACGTGTTCTAAGTCTTTAATAGTATCTTCTGATTTTAAGGTTATAGCTGTTCGGGTTAAATGTCTTAGATCTTCGAGTTTTCCAGATTCAATAATCTCACCATCGCGAATAATGCTCACATAGTCACACAGTTTCTCAATTTCGCTTAAGATATGGCTTGATAGAAAAACCGTCTTACCTTGCTTTTTGAGCTCGAAAATTTCCTCTTGAAACACTCTTTCCATGAGAGGATCCAACCCACTTGTTGGTTCATCAAGAATAAAGACTTCCGCATGACTAGCAAGCGCCGCTATAAGGGCAACTTTTTGACGATTCCCTTTTGAGTATGAACGACATTTTTTACTCGTATCTAAATCGAATTTTTTAATCAAAGTATCCTTTTTATCGCTTTTTTGATTGTTTCTCATGCTAATTAAAATATCGATAACTTCACCACCCGTTAAATTCGGCCATAGTTTAACATCGCCTGGTACATAAGCAATAGACTTGTGAATATTCACCGCCTCATGCCAAACGTCTTGACCAAACATTTCGGCTTGTCCTTTATCTGCTTTTAAAATTCCAAGCAAAACTCGTATTAGCGTTGTCTTACCAGCACCATTCGGACCGATAAAACCATAAATATTACCTTGATTCACCGTGAGATTAACTTCTTTTAATGCTTGTATTTTTCCGAAATTTTTAGATACATTCTTCACATCGATTATTTTCATAATGCCTCCTATTTATAAAATAACTTTCTTAAAGTGCTTACTAAGTTTTCGAACTCTTGATAATACGGTTCCATGTTTTCGTTTTTTATCTCTATGGTTTTGAATTTATCAGTCAACTCACGCTCATATCCATCTAGATTATATACAAGTAACTTCATAACTAAATCCGCATCAATATCATCTCTAAATAGAGATTTATCAACATTTTCTTTTAAACGAGTCCTAGCTAGAGATTGATACTCTTCTATTATTTTGCGTTGTGATTGTGACATTTGCTCTATCTCATGCAAATAGATATAACTCATAAAGTTAAATAGATACGGCTCTTGTTCATAAGCTTTTTTCTTAACTTGAGAAACATTGATGTATCGTTTTAGAAAATCTTTCTCATCAAATTTAAGTTGTTCAATGTAATGTATTTTAATATACTCTATTCCCTTCTGAACAAGATGATTGAACAAGGTTCTCTTATCTTTGAAATAGTAAAATAGTTTTCCCTTGCTTATACCTGCATTAACGACAATTGTGTTAGTACTTGCTTTCGCGTAAGGTGTGTCAGTAAAGACTTCGTAAGCACTATCTAAAATCTTTTTTTGTTGGTCTTTACTTAGTTTATAAAAATGTTTATTCATCAACTCACCTCCGATATTGACCGAACTGGTCAATTCTATTTTACGCTATCAATTACCGAAAGTAAATAAAGCACATAATTTATCCAATCTTAGCAAATTAAAACCGAAAATAATTCTTAAATAGATCAGAACGATTTTCGGAATTATTTACCTGTTAAATATTACAAAACAAATGAACTACGAGTGATATAATCAATACTACTTGTATAACTGCAATCGTAAGAAAAAGCTTTTTTGAATATCCTTTAGGATTAATATATCCTTGCTTGGTCGAGTGTCTTAATCAGTGGGTGTAAACGCCAATAATACATACCAACAGAGACAATCATTGTAATAATTGAATACATTTTGATCATATCATCACCGAATAAAAGGATTATAATCAGTAATAGAATAAATATGATTTTTGCATTAGCTACCTAATTGACTAAATAGTTACTAAACATAGACAAATAAGGATCCTTTTTATTCATTTGCCAGTGTTTAAAAACCGCTTCACCGTTACCATATTTAACATCAGGAAAAAAGTACACTTCACCAAATTACATTCTACTAAAAAAATAATCAATTAAACAGCGCGGATATGTCGTTATTCAAAACAAATACTAAATATTTCCTAAAAACAACAAAACCTCATAACGCCTTTGTTATGAGGTTAGTAACGATAGTTGCACCTATTTATGATACGGCTCTTTGTAACAATCTTAGGTGCAACTATACATATGAAATTAAGACTCAGTTCTAATATTTATTCTAGTAGAAAATCTATAATATTTTTATGTTGAATTCCTTGTTGCGAAAAATCTACTTCATCTAATGAAAGCACATATTTAGGATATTGATCTTTAATCAAATTTAAAGAACCAAACTCTCTTTCTCTTGTTTTTAACGTCTCCATTAAATAAGTAACTTGAATATAAATTTTTTGCATGTTTCTAACCGCAATAAAATCGATTTCTTTATCCCCAATATTACCTATAGTTACTTCATAGCCTCTTCTCAACAGTTCAAAGAACACGATATTTTCTAATATCTTTTCTATATCATTTTCATTGTTAAACCGAGTTGCTCTTAAGCCCTGATCATTGACAAAGTATTTCTCATTAGTTGTTAGTAGTTTTTTGCCTTTTAAATCATAGCGTTGTGCAGAATAAATTAATAATACTTCTTTTGCATGACCAATATAATTATACAGTGTTTCTTTACTAATGACTCTGCCCTCGTTTTTAAAATAGTTTATGATGTTTTTAGCGCTAAATGTTGACGATACGGTATTTAACAAGTAGCTAATATACTTATCTAAAGCATCAACACCTGAAATATTATGACGCTTAACAATATCTTTTATGACAATAGAGTCATATAAATCCATAAGGATAGACCGTTTTTGATCTTCTGTATCAAACCCTTGTATAACAGGGAATCCACCATACTTAATAAACTCCTTAAATATTTCTTTCTTACTTTTCTTTTGATGATACTCAACTAACTCTTTATAAGAAAATGGAAAGACTTTGAAACTTTTATACCTTCCTGTTAGTAATGTTGCATACTCGCCTGATAACATTTTAGAGTTAGAACCTGTTAGGTAAATATCCACATCTTTTGTAGCATGGAGTGAGTTGACAACTTGTTCAAAGTTTTCTACCTCTTGTATTTCATCTAAAAAAACATATGTTTTTAAATCACTTAGAACATTAGATTCTAAATAGTCGTATAGTTTATCTTTGTCTTTGTATTCTCTAATACGATAATCCTCAAAGTTCAGATAAATTATTTGATTATTTTTTATCCCTTCATCTCGTAATTCTTCCATTATCTGCTTCATCAAAGTGGATTTTCCAGAACGTCTAATCCCTATAATTACCTTTATTAAATCCGTTCGAATGAACGGTCTAATTTGTGTTAAGTACAAGTCTCTTTTAATCACAGTTATCACCTCATACTTGAATGATATCATTTTTTTGTTCGTTATACAATACCGTTTTATTTATTCTTGCCATTTTTGTTCGCTGTAGAGTACCTTTAAAAGTGTTTCGCAATAGTGCATGCATTCTAACTTATATATACTAAAGAAGGTTCAGCAAAATTATAACATAATCATTTCAAACTCTTTTTCACACATTATTTTTGTTTTAAAACTTTTTTTATCTGGTTTTGGCAATATAGGTATTGAGTACTCAAATCAATCAATATGTGAAATCATTGCGTTTTTTTACCTATATTATTGATATAAGCGTAATAGTTACTCATAAACTAGCATTTATTATCAGTGGGTATCCTTTAAGAAACTTACAAATATCTTTAAATTTAGCTTTTGGTAATAGTTTATAACTTATTTCCATACTTTGCTTTCATTTCATTAATATGCATTGGTCCATCAGTTTTTAAATCATCCTTTTCTATATCTTTCAAGGAATCATTAATCATCTTCACAATTTGATTTTTAGCAATTTCTCTTTCATAGACTTCAACACTCATTAAAACCATGGATCCATAACCGTTTTTTGTAAAAAAAACTGGTTCATCACTTTCCTGTACAATTTTGGAAATGTTTGCCGTATTCTTTAACTCATTGATTGGAATAATCTTTGGCATATAAACCACCCCTTTAACTTTATTATGGTATAATCATGCCATAATAGTGGCTTG